>DASXVV010000012.1 GCA_036504035.1 Candidatus Deferrimicrobiaceae bacterium | reverse complement strand
CCACCAGGCCGATCCCTTCCTGCAGGTCGTCCATCATGGTCAGGTGGTCCTGCCAGCGCCGGTCGATGATCTGCAGCAGGACCCAGCGGGCCACCGCGTTCATCGGCTCCGCCCCGAACTGCGAAATGCGAGACTCCCAGGCGTCGTGCAGCGTCTCCAGGAGAGTCTCCTTGAGCACGGCCCGGTCCCGGGTCTCCAGAGCCTCACCCTTCACCGGCTCTGGCAAAGCGAGGTGCTGGTTCAAGTGTTCGGCGAGTCCTTCCAGGTCCCACTCCTCCGGGTACACTTTCTCCCCGGCGTAGGCATCGAGCGCTGAGAGGGCCACGTGCTCCAGGATCGCCTCCACGTCCTCGCCGAGGTCCTGCTTCTCCAGAGCCCGCCGGCGCATGTCGTAGATAGCGTGGCGCTGCTGGTTCAGGACGTCGTCGTACTCCAGGACGTTCTTGCGGATGTCGAAGTTGTGGGCCTCGACCCGCTTCTGAGCGTTCTCGATCTGCCGGGCGATGATGTTCGCCTCGATCGGCAGGTCATCGTCCCAGCCCAGCTTCTCCATGATGCCGGTGACCCGGTCGCCGCCGAAGAGCCGCATCAGTTCGTCCTGCATCGAGACGTAGAACCGGGAGGAGCCCGGGTCGCCCTGGCGGCCGGACCGACCGCGCAACTGGTTGTCGATGCGGCGGGACTCGTGGCGCTCCGTGCCCAGGATGTGCAGCCCGCCTGCCGCCACGACCTTCTTCTTTTCCGCCTCCGCCCGAGCCTGCTCGGCCGCCAGCAGCTCGAGGTAGCGATCCCTCACCCGCTGGAGTTCCGGCGGTAGTCCCGTCTCGTCCGGCCCGCCCTCAGTGGCCTCCCGGATCATCTCGTGGGTGAAGCCTTCCTCCTTGAGCCGCCGCTTGGCCGCGTACTCCGGGTTGCCGCCCAGGAGGATGTCGGTGCCTCGCCCGGCCATGTTCGTGGCGATGGTCACCGCCCCGAACCGCCCGGCCTGAGCGATGATGTCCGCCTCACGCTCGTGATTCTTGGCGTTCAGGATCTCGAAGTTCTTGATGCCGGTGCGGCTGAGCATCCCCCCGACCCGCTCCGACATCTCGATTGAGCGCGTCCCGACCAGGACCGGCTGGCCCTTGGCGTTGCACTCCTTGATCTCCTCGATCACCGCTTCGAGCTTCGTCTTCTCGGTCTTGTACACCACGTCGGGGTTATCCACCCGAATCATCGGCTTGTTGGTCGGGATGACGACCACGTTCAGCCCGTAAATCTTGCGGAACTCGGACTCCTCGGTGGCGGCTGTCCCGGTCATGCCGGCGAGCTTGTCGTAGAGGCGGAAGAAGTTCTGGAAGGTAATCGTGGCGAGGGTCTTCGACTCCCGCTGGATCTGGACGCCCTCCTTCGCCTCGACCGCCTGGTGGATGCCGTCGCTCCAGCGCCGGCCCGGCATCAGCCGTCCGGTGAACTCGTCGACGATCACGACCTCGCCGTTCTTGACGATGTAGTTCACGTCCCGCTTGTACAGCGTGTGAGCCTTGAGGCCCGCCTGGACGTGGTGGTTCAGCTCGATGTTCTCCTCGTCGTAGAGGTCGACTTTGAGGGTCTTCTGCACCTTCTCCATGCCCACGTCGGTCAGGGTCGCGGTGTGGGCCTTCTCGTCGACGGTGAAGTCCTCCTCCGGGCGGAGCCGGCGAATGAGGCTGGCCACCGTGTAATACAGCTCCGTCGGCTGGTCGGCCTGGCCGGAGATGATCAGCGGGGTCCGGGCCTCGTCGATGAGGATGGAGTCCACCTCGTCCACGATGGCGAAGTTGAGTTCCCGCTGGACCATCTCTTCGGGGCTCATCGCCATGTTGTCCCGCAGGTAGTCGAAGCCGAACTCGTTGTTGGTGCCGTAGGTGATGTCGGCGCGATAAGCCGCCTGCCGCTCGTCGTCGTCGAGCCCGTGGACGACGACGCCCGTGGACAGCCCCATGAACCGGTAGATCGCGCTCATCCATTCGGCGTCGCGCTTGGCCAGGTAGTCGTTGACGGTGATCAGGTGGACGCCCTTGCCCGGCAGCGCGTTGAGCACGACCGGCAGCGTGGCGACGAGCGTCTTCCCCTCGCCGGTGCGCATCTCGGCGATCTTGCCGGAATGGAGGATCATGCCGCCGATGAGCTGGACGTCGTAATGGCGCATGTCGAGGGTGCGCTTCCCGACCTCGCGCACGGTCGCGAACACCTCGGGCAGCAGCGAATCGAGATCTTCGCCGTTGTCGATGCGCTGGCGGAACTCGACGGTGCGCGCCGCCAGTTTCTCGTCGGAAAGCGCCGAGACGGCCGGTTCGAGCGTGTTGATCCGCTCGACGATCGGCTGGAGCTGGGTCAGGAGGCGCTCGTTCTGGGTGCCGAAGATCTTTTTGAGGAGATTATTGAACATGGACTGGGTTTCCCTCTGAAGGGTCAAATTCGGAGCAGGCACGGAAAGCACACGCTCCGTTGAACCTTCGGAGAGTATCATGATCACCCCCGCCTGTCAACGTAGGCAGGGGCGGATTAAACCAATGATTCCGCCATCTTAACTGGCCATCCGCTTCTTGGCCGGCGGTTCGGCGACGCCCCGGTTCCGATTGACGACATCGTCAACGATTTCACCGCAATTGAGGCATCGCCAGGCGTAGAACACGGTCAGCATGTCCTGACACCGTTCGTTGACCATGGCCCCGTTGCAGCGGGGGCACTTGAGCTGGCCCGACGCCTCGGCCTTGATGGCCGCCTTGCCCCGGGTGGTCTTCTTTTCTCGGGTCGTCGTCTTGATCATGACATTCATCTCCCTTCCCCGGTAGGATGCGAGGAAAGGGGTCCGGTTTCGCGGCGACGTTGCATCGCTACGGCGCTTGTTTGTATGATGGGCTAATACTGTTGAAGGGAATCTGCGATTCATGGCAAAAAAGCGCTTGGGCGAGCTGCTCGTAGAAACAGGACTCATTTCCGAGAAGGACCTGAACCGGCTCCTGTCCGAGCAGAAGTTCCGCCGGGGGAAGCTGGGCGAGTTCATCGTCTCCCAGGGATTGGCCACCGAGGTCGAGATTGCCCAGGCGCTCTCCATCCAGCTCGGCATCCCGATGGTCGACCTGCAGAACACCCCGATCGAACCGAGCGCGACCGAGATCATCGGCGAGAAGGTCGCCCGCAAGCACCTCATCATGCCGCTCCAGCTCATCCACAAGGAGCTGCACCTGGCGATGGCCGACCCGTTGAGCTTCGAGGCGCTCGAGGACGTCCGGTTCGCATCGGGCTTCGCCATCAAGGCGTTCATCGCCACGCGCACCGACATCCTCTGGGCGATCGACCAGCACTACCACCTCGGGGCCTCGATCGACAACATCTTCAAGGATATCCAGGACGAGCGGAGCGTCGAGGTCATCCAGGACCGGGGCAGGAACGACGGCGCCGACGTCGAAGACCTGGTCAAGAAATCGGAAGCCGCCCCGATCATCCGGATGGTCAACGCGCTCATCGCCGAGGCGATCGACAGCGGGGCCTCCGACATCCACGTCGAGCCGGCCAAGCATAATCTCGTCGTCCGGAACCGGGTCGACGGCATGCTCCGGAAGACCCAGGAGCTGCCCAAGTGGGTGCAGGGGGCGGTGATCTCCCGCCTGAAGATCATGGCCAAGCTCGACATCGCCGAGAAGCGGCTGCCGCAGGACGGCCGGATCGGCGTCAAGATCGGCGCCAAGTCGCTCGACCTGCGCGTCTCGACCATTCCCGCGACCTACGGCGAGAAGGTGGTCATCCGGGTCCTCGACTCCTCCTCCGCACAGATGCCGATGGAACAGCTCGGTTTCGGCGAGGACGACCTCCGGATGCTGACGAACATGGCCAAGTCCCCCCAGGGCATCATGCTCGTCACCGGCCCCACGGGGTCGGGCAAGTCGACCACGCTCTACGGATTGCTCAACCGGGTGCGAACCGTCACGCGCAACATCACGACGGTCGAGGACCCGATCGAATACGAGCTCGACGGCCTGACGCAGGTGGCGGTCCAGGAGAAGATCGGGCTGACGTTCGCCAGCATGCTGCGCGCCATGCTCCGCCAGGACCCCGACGTCATCATGGTCGGCGAGATGCGCGACGCCGAGACGGCCAACATCGCGATCCAGGCGGCGCTCACCGGGCATCTGGTGCTCTCGACCATTCACACCAACAGCACCGCGGCGACGATCACCCGGCTGCGCAACCTGGGGCTCCCGTCCTTCCTGATCGCCTCCTCGATCCTCGGCATCCTGGCCCAGCGGCTCGTCCGCGTCGTCTGCTCCAAGTGCAAGGCCGAGACGCCGCCGACCGAGAGCGAACGTCTCCGCTGGGGATCGGCGTTGCCGAAGGACGTCGCGCTCTATCACGGAACCGGTTGCCCGACGTGCGGCGGGACGGGATACAAAGGGCGGATGGGGCTCTACGAGATCATGCCGTTCACGGCGCAACTGCGGGACCTGATCACGTCGAACGCGCCCGAGGGCGAGATCCGCCATGCGGCCGTGGGGCGCGGCATGAAGACGCTCAGCCAGGTGGGCATGGAAAAGGTGCGGGCGGGGCTCACGACGCTCGAGGAGCTGGGGCGGGTGCTCGACAACGACGACGAATTCTCGACCTTCTGCCCGCACTGCCAGATGCCCGTGGGCAGCGATTTTCTGCTGTGCCCGGCATGCGGGACCTCGATCGTATCCTCATGCCGCGAATGCAAGAAGGTCTTGTCGCCCGAATGGAACTTCTGCCCCTATTGCCGCGCGCCGGTCGTCGACAAACCGCCGGCGAGGGCGTCGTCCGCCGCCCCGGTCTGATCCTCCGCGCCGCCTGCGGCAAAGCCTTCTTTTAGACCCAGGGGCAGGCGACGAAACGGTCGCCGCCGCGGTCGTCGAGCGTCGGGACGACTTCCCGGCACGAAGGCTTCGCCATGAAGCAGCGGGTGTGGAATCGGCAGCCGGGGGGCACGTGGGTCGGGCTGGGGATCTCGCCCGAAAGGACGATCCGCTCCCGCTTCTCGCCGGCCGCCATCGGCGCCGCCGAAAGCAGGCTGCGCGTGTAGGGATGCAACGGCTCCCGGAAAAGCTCGGCCGCGGGCGCCCGCTCGACGATCACCCCCAGGTACATCACGGCAACGGTGTCGCACATGTGGCGGATCACCCGCAGATCGTGCGAGACGAACAGGTAGGCCATCCCGTCCGCATCCTGCAGGTCGCGCATCAGGTTGAGGATCTGGGCCTGTACCGAAACGTCGAGCGCCGAGACGGGCTCGTCGGCCACCACCAACTTGGGCGAGAGCGCAACGGCGCGGGCGATGCCGATCCGCTGCCGCTGCCCCCCCGAGAACTCGTGCGGATACTTGCCCGCCGCATCGGCCGGAAGCCCCACCCGCAACAGCAGCCGCTCGGCGCGCTCGCGCAACTCGGCCCCGCGCGCGATCCCGTGCACCAGCCACCCCTCGCCGACGATATCGCGCACCCGCATCCGGGGGTTGAGCGACGAGTACGGGTCCTGGAAAACGATCTGCATCCCCAGCCGCAGCCGCCGCAGCGCCTCGCCCGACAGCGTCGTGATGTCCTGCCCCTCGAACTCGATCTTCCCCGCGTCGGGATCGATCAACCGGATTGCCAGCCGCCCCAGCGTCGTCTTGCCGCAGCCCGACTCGCCCACCAGCCCGACCGTCTTGCCGGCGGGAACGTCGAGCGACACCCCGTCGACCGCCTTGACCGAAACCGTCTCGTTCGAAAAGAAAGTGCGGCGAACCGGGAAATGCTTGAAGAGTCCCTGGAGGCTGAGGAGCGGGGAGGTCATGCGAGCCCCCGTTCCCGCGCCTGGTAATGGCAGGCCGCCGCATGACCGGATGCGTATTCGGCCAGCGGGGGATCGACCCGGTCGCAGACCGCCAGCGTGTCCTCGGGGGCTTTCCCGCCGCGGAAGGCGTCGAGGGCGGCCTGCCGGAACGGGCAGCGATCGGAGAACGGGCAGCCGGGCGGCACATGGTGCAGGTCGGGCACGGCGCCCGGGATCGACGGCAGCCGCCGCACCCCTTCGGAGCGGCCGGGAATCGACGCCATAAGCCCTTGCGTATAGGGATGGATGGGGTCGGCGAACAGCGCGGCCGTCGGCCCCGTCTCGACGATGCGCCCGAGATACATGATCGCGGTGCGGTCGGCGAACTCGCGGACCACGCCCAGGTCGTGCGTGATGAGCAGCACCGCCATGCCCTCGGCGCGCCGCAGGTCACCGAGCAGCGCGAGGATCTGCGCCTGGATCGTGACGTCGAGCGCGGTCGTCGGCTCGTCGGCGATCAGCAGGGCGGGGCGGAGCGCCAGCGCCATCGCGATCATCGCCCGCTGCCGCATTCCGCCGCTCATCTGGTGCGGGTATTCCCCCGCGCGCCTGGCGGCGTCGGGCATCCCCACCCGGGAAAGCCAGGTCACGGCGCGCTCCGCGGCTTCCTTCTTCCCGCAGAGCCCGTGCGCCGTGAACACCTCGGCCACCTGCTCGCCCACGGTCAGGACCGGATTGAGCGACGTCATCGGCTCCTGGAAGATCATCGAGATCTCGCGGCCCCGGACGTCGCACATCTCCCGCTCGGAGAGCGCGAGCAGGTCGCGGCCCCGGAACCGGATCGCGCCTTCCTCGACCCGGGCCGGCGGCGTCGGCAGCAGCCGGAGCACCGACATCGCGGTGATCGACTTGCCGCATCCGGACTCGCCCACGAGCCCCAGCGTTTCGCCCGGCGCGACCACGAAGGAGACGCCGAACAGCGCGCGCACGCGGCCCCCTTCCGTCCCGAAGGACAGCCGCAGGTCGCGCACGTCGAGCAGCGGTTCGGCCATCGTCATCTTCCCGTAAGCCGCGGGTCGACCGCTTCCTGGATGCCTTCGCCGAGCAGGTTGTAGCCGAGTACCGTGACGAGGATCGCGAGGCCGGGGTAGAGCGAAAGCCACCAGGCCGACTCGATGTTGTCCTTGCCCGCAGTCAGGATGTTGCCCCACGAGGGGGTCGGCGGCTGGACGCCGATGCCCAGGAAGCTCAAACCCGATTCGACGAGGATCGCGCCCGCCACCCCCAGCGTGGCGGAGACGAGCACCGGCGCCAGCGCGTTGGGGAGGATGTGTCGGAAGATGATCCGGCCGCTCCCCGCACCCTGCGCGCGGGCGGCCGCGACGAAGTCGCGCTCCTTGAGCGAGAGCGTCTCGGCCCGGACGAGGCGCGCGACCCCCATCCAGCCCGTGAGCCCGATGATCGCCATGATGTTGTAGATCGAGGGCCCCAGGAAGGCGATCACCGACAGGATGAGGAAGAACGAGGGGAAGCAGAGCATGATGTCGATGAAGCGGCTGATGACCGCATCGATCCAGCCCCCGAAATAACCGGCCGAAAGCCCCATGAGCAGGCCGATCGCGGTCGCGATGCCCATCGAGACGAATCCGACCTGGAGCGAGATGTGCGCCCCGTGGATCATGCGCGTCAAGACGTCGCGGCCCAGTTCGTCGGTGCCGAGCGGGTGCGCGGACGACGGGGGCGCGAGCAGGTTGGCAGTGTCGATCCGGGAGGGATCGGCGGAGGTGACCAGCGACGGGAACGCGGAGAGCAGCGACAGGATGAGGATCACGGCGCCGCCGGCGAGCGCGAGCTTGTTGCGTGCGAGACGCAGCGCCGTGTCGACGAACAGCGAGTGGACGCGCGCCATCTTCAGTTTCCGGCCCGGATGCGCGGGTCGGCCACCGCGTAGCCGACATCGGCCAGCAGGTTCCCGAGCAGCGTGAGGAAGGCGCCGAGCACGAGTTCGGCCAGGATCAGCGGGTAGTCGCGCGACATGACCGACTGGAAGAAGAGCTGGCCGAGCCCGGGGATCGCGAAGATCGACTCCATGATGACCGAGCCGCCGAGCAGCCCGGGCACCGACAGCCCCAGGAGGGTGATGACGGGCAGGAGGGCGTTGCGCAGCGCGTGGCGCCAGACGACGGCCCGCTCGCGCAGCCCCTTGGCACGCGCCGTGGCGATGTAGTCCTGACGGATCGTCTCGAGCATGGTGGAACGCATGAATCGCGAATAGCCCGCCAGCCCGCCGAAGGCGCCGACGAAGACAGGCAGCACGAGGTGGCGCACCCGGTCGACGATCTTTCCCGCGAGATCGAGCGAGTCGTATTCGAGCGAGACGAGGCCCGAGATCGGCAGCCAGCCGAGCTTGACGCCGAACAGGATCATCAGCAGCAGCGCCAGCCAGAAGCTTGGCATCGCGAAGCCGACGAAGACGGTCACCGTCGACGCCTTGTCGAACAACGAGCCGCGCCGCACCGCGGCGTATACCCCCAGGGGCACCGCGACCAGGAAGATGAGCCCCTCGGACAGGAGGTTGATCGACAGCGTCACGGGGATCCGCTCGCGGATCTTGTGCCACACCTTGCGGCCGTCGGGCGCGAAGCTGTCGCCGAAGTCGAAGCGGGCGACGCGGGAGAGCCAGTTGAGGTACTGGACGTGGAGCGGTTTGTCGAGCCCGTAGTAGGCGTTGAGCCGCGCCCGCGCCTCGGCGGTGACCTTGGGGTTGAGGTCGGAGGCGAGGCTGACCGGCCCACCCGGCGCGAGGTGCATGACGCCGAACGAGATGATGCTGATCCCCAGCACCATGACGGGCATCAGCAGCAGACGCCGCAGGATGTAGCGGAACATGCCGGGACGCGCCCTAGTGCGTGAGCGCGGACTTCCCCTCCGCGCCCTCCTCGATGCGCCACTTGATGAAGTTGTACGAGATGCCGGCGGGCGCCGGCTCGATCCCCTTGAACCGCACGGCCACGGCGGGCAGCGCGTCGGGAACGTAGAGGAAGACGTAGGGCAGCTCCTCGGCCAGGATCTCCTGGATGCGGTCGTACGCTTTCTTGCGGGCGGCCTGGTCGAAGGTGCGCCGCCCCGCCTCGAGCAGCCGGTCGACCTCGGCGTTCCGGAACCCGACGTGGTTGAGCTCTTTCGGGCCGGTCTTGGTCGAGCTCCAGATGTCGAACTGGTCGGGGTCGGGCGTGATGCTCCAGCCCAGGATCAGCGCGTCGAACTTGCGCTTGTCGACGAAGTCGTTGAGGAAGGCGGCCCACTCGAGCGTGCGGATCTCCATCTTGATGCCGACCGCCGCCAGGTTCTGCTGGATGATCGCCGCCACCTTGGACCGGCTCTCGTTGCCCGCGTTGGTGAGCACCGTGAACGTGAATTTCTTCCCGTCTTTCTCGAGGACGCCGTCGCCGTCGACATCCTTCCAGCCCGCCTCGGCCAGCATCGCCTTCGCGACCGACGGATCGTAAGGGTAGCGCTTCACGTTCGGGTTGTAGACCCAGGTGCCGGGGAGGTACGGACCGGTCGCCTCCTGCCCCAGCCCGAAGAGCACGCCCTGGATGATCTGCTTCCGGTCGATCGCCGTGGCGATCGCCTGCCGCACGCGCCGGTCGGAGAAGAGCGGGCTGGACAGGTTGAAGCCGAGGTAGCTGTAGCCCATCGACGGATAGCGGTAGCGGTTGAACTTCTTCCGGAACTCGGGCGTCTCGGTCTGGCGCGCGTACTGGAGCGGGGTGAGTGTCATCGAGTCGAGACCGCCGGACTTGAGCTCAAGGAATTGCGTCGCCTGGTCGGGGATCACGCGGACGACGACCTTCGGAATGCCGGGCTTGCCCTCGAAGTAGTCGGGGTTGGCCTCGAAGGCGACCTTTGCGCCGCTCTTCCACTCGACGAAACGGTAGGGCCCGGTACCGACCGGATGCGACCGGTTGAGAGGACTCTTGGCGATGTCGTCGTATTTCTCGAGCAAATGCTTCGGCAGGATGTGCATGCCCCACGACGCGAGCGCCGGGGCGAACGGCTTGTCGTAGGAGACCACCACGGTGTGCGGGTCGGGCGTCTCGACCGACTTGACCTGCTTGAAGTCCTCGCCGTAGGCCGTGGGCGTCTTCGGGTCGATCATCTTCCGGTAGGTGAACAGGACGTCGGCGGCCGTGAAGGGGGCGCCGTCGTGCCACTTGACCCCCTTGCGCAGGTGGAAGGTGATCTTGAGGCCGTCGGGGGAGACGTCCCACGAGTCGGCCAGCTCACCCTCGAGCTTGAGGTTCTTGTCGTAGCGGACCAGCCCGTTGAAGACGTATCCCGCGGCCTCGTGGGAGGCGAAGTCGGAAGTCACCGCGGACAGGAAGCCGCTGACGTCGGCGATGCTGCCTTCGCGATAGGTGTACGGGTCGCTCTTGCTCCCGCACGACGACACCAGGAAGCCCGCCACGAAGACGGCGATCAACAGCGAACGGCTCATTCGATATCCCTCCGGAGTTCGATCCTGGCATCGAGGACGACCAGCTTCAGGAGCCCGGGCGGCGTCGCGAGCGCTCGCCCGGGATAGGCCACCGCCAGCGATCGGCCGGCGACCTTGTAGTCGGCGGCGGCGATGAAGCGGCGGCCCGGGTCGGTTCGCAGCGTCTGCCGGCCGTCGGAAAATTCCCAGCCGCCGTCGCCCGCCCGGCGAAACTCGCCCTGCCCGACCGGGTAGCCCGGAGCTCCCCACAGGATGCGGCCGAGGGAGAGTCCCTCCGCCGGCGCCTTCTTTCCCCCCAGCGGGGCCAAAGGTCCCGCCGCCGGCCCGGCCGTCAGCGTGATCGTGGCGCCGTCGCCGGCGATCAGCATCACGACGTGCCCCAGCGGGTCGAACAGCCCGACTTTCTCGTCGGCGTCGCTTTGCGCATTGACGCCCGCGACGAACGGGTACACCTCGCCGCCGGCCTCAACCACGCCCGAGAACGAAGACATCGCGGGATACGAGAATCCGCCCATGGCCGAGGCCTGGAAAAACCGGGCGGCCTCGCCTGCTTCGGGCGCGGGGAGCAGACCTCGCCCCGCGCAGCCCCCAAGGAGCAGCGCGGCGGCCAGTAGGGCCGTTGCCCGCCTCACTTGCCGGCGGGTTCCGTCTTCTGGATCTTCTGCAATTTCTCGCGGACCAGCTCGGGCTTCTCGGGCCCCTTGGCGAGCGATTTCTCGTACCACGCGATTGCGTCGGCCGACTTGCCGACCGCCACCTGGATGTCGCCCATGTGCTCGAGGATAACGGGGTCGTCGGGGATGGCGGCGAGCGCCTGCCGGATCGTCTCGTCGGCCTTGTCGAAGCGGCCCTCGCGATAGTAGACCCAGGCGAGGCTATCGAGGAAGAAGCCGTCGCCCGGCCGCACCTTGATGGCACGATCGAGCAGCGCCTCGGCCTCGGGGAGCTTGATGTTTTTTTCGGCATAGCTGTAGCCAAGGTAGTTGAGCGCGGTCGCATTCCCCGGGTCGGCGGCGATCGACGCCTCCATCGACGCGACGAGATCGTCGAAGCGCCCCATCTTGTCCTGGATGACGCCCATGGCGAAATAGACGGCCGAATTCTTCGAGTTCTTTGCGGAGGCCTGCTTGAGGAGCGACAGCGCGTCTTCGTACCGTTTCGCTTCCTCGAGGATGCCGGCCTGGAAAAGCATGAGGTCGATGTCGTCCGGTTGCTTCTGCCGAAGCGCCTCGGCGACCTTGAGCGCCTCATCGTATTTCTTCTGCTGTCGCAGCAGCGCGGCCAGGTGGATCGTCGCGTCCCGGTAGTAGGGGGAATCGGCGGTGACGGCGCGGTACTGCGTCTCGGCCTCCGCGACCGCCCCCTTCCCCTCATAGGCATTCGCCAGGAAGAAACGTGCCTGCAGGTTGTCGGGCTGCGTGGATAGGACGAACTGGAACTCGACGACGGCATCGTCGTAGCGGCCCTGATCGAGATAGAGGAGCCCGAGCTTGCCCCTGAAATCGGCGTTGTTGCCGGACTGCGTCTTGAGCGCCTCGTACTGCCCCACCGCCGCGTCGATCTTGTTCTCGAGGATCAGCACCCGCCCGAGACGCTCGCGCACGAACGGGTTGTTGGGGTTGGACGCGAGCAGCTTCCGGTAGCGCGCCTCAGCCTCGGCGTTCTTTCCCATCGTCTCGAGGACGGCCGCCCCCTCGATGACCGCGCTGTCGAATTCGGGCTGGATCTCGTTCGCCTTGTCGAAATCGTCGAGCGCCGGCTGGTACATCTTGCGCGAAGCGCGCAACCGGCCCCGGTAATAGTGCCCGAGGAACGACCTTGGGGACTTCTCGATCAGGGCGGTGAGCTGCTGCTCGGCCTTGTCGGGCTCGCCCATGTCGGCCAGGAGCGTGGAGACATTGACGTAGACCTCCTCGTTGTCGAGGTCGTCGGCCAGGATCCGCTGGTAGCCGGCCAACGCCTTGTCCTTTTGCCCCGTCGCCGCCTGCACGCCCGAGAGCAGGTAGCGCGCCCGGACGTTGTTGTCGTCGGCCTGGAGCACCCGCCCGAGCATCTTGCCCGCCTCGACGAGCCGCCCCTTCTTGACCAGGATGTTGGCCGTCTCGAACAGGATCTCGGGCTCGTCCTGTCCCGCGTATTCCTGCGCCTTGCCGAATTCGGTCAGGGCGTCGTCGAGCCGCCCCTCGCGATAAGCGAGGTAGCCCGAGAGGAACGCGGCATAGGCACGCCCGCGGGCATGCGTGGCGCCGAGCACGTTAAAACTCGAAGGGAAGGCAAGGGCATCCCCTCCCAATACCAAGAGGGCTAGCAGGAGGGCTAGGAGGACGCCCGGAACTTTGGCTTTCATCATGAACCCCGGAAGTGATATTCAACTCTTTCTACAATTATATATACAACATACCCATTCCGGAAAGGACGCCATCGGATGCTCTCCCGAATCGACGTGGCACCCATCCTGAAAGCGCTGCTCTCGCGGGGCGGAGACTACGGGGAACTTTTCTACGAGGAAGTCCGGGCGTTGAACATCCTGTTCGAGGACGGGAACGTCGAACGGGTCGCCGCCGGGAACGACTCCGGGGTCGGCGTCCGGCTGCTGGTCGGCGGGCGGACCTTCTACGCTTACGCCAACGAATGCAGGGCGGAAACGCTGACTGGGCTGGCATACGACCTCGCCCGCTACGCGGAAGGGGGCGGCGTCCCCGTTTCCCTGCCCGCGTCGATGGCAGCGGCGCGGAACCCCTCTCCCGTCCGGGTTTCGCCCGCGGCCCGCGGCATCGCGGAAAAGGTGGCGCTCACCGCGTTGATGGACCGGGTCGCGCGCGGCGAATCGCCGAAAGTGCGGCAGGTGCGGGCCACGTACGGCGAGATCGAGCGGACGATCGAGGTCGCGGCGCACCCGGGCGTGTTCGCCTCCGACGCCCAGACGCATTCCCTGCTCACGGTCCAGTGCATCGCGGGCGGCGACGGCGGGCTCACGATGGGCTACGAGACGGGGGGCGGCACGGCCGGCTTCGAGTTCCTCGATGAGTTCGTCCCCGAGACGCTCGCCCGAACCGCGGCGGGGCGCGCGTTGCGCAACCTGACGGCGCCGAAGCTGCCCGGGGGGCGGATGCCGGTCGTCCTCTCCGCCGAGGCGGGCGGGACGATGGTGCACGAGGCGATCGGCCACGGGCTCGAGGCCGATCTCGCGCGGCAGGGGATGTCGGTCTACAAGGATTCGCTGGGGAAGGCGGTCGGAAGCCCGCTCGTCACCATCGTCGACGACGCGACCGTCCCCGGGAAGCGCGGCTCGTTCGGCATCGACGACGAGGGGACACCGGGGCAGCGGACGCTGCTCGTCGAGAACGGCGTGCTCAAGGGCTTCCTCCACGACCGGCTCTCGGCGATGAAGGAAGGCGCGGCCCCGACCGGCAACGGGCGTCGCGAGTCGTACCGGCACAAGCCGATCCCGCGGATGACCAACACGATCATCCTGCCCGGCGCATCCTCCCCCGAGTCGGTTCTCGCCCCCGTCGACCGCGGGCTGTTCGTCGTCCGGATGGGGGGCGGCCAGGTCAACACGGTCACCGGCGACTTCATGTTCGAGGTGGCGGAAGGCTACCGGATCGAGAACGGAAAGCGGGGCGAACCGGTGCGCGGCGCAACGATCACGGGCAACGGCCCCGAGGCGCTCATGATGATCGACGCGGTGGGCAGCGACCTGGGCTTCGGGCTGGGCACTTGCGGGAAAGACGGGCAGGGCGTCCCCGTAGGCGATGCCCAGCCGACGCTGCGATTCGGCCCCCCCTGGATCACGGTGGGGTGATGGCGCTGGACTCCGACCGGGTCCGGGCCGTGCTCAACGGGCTCGACGAGGCCCGCCGAGGGCTCGCGATCTACCTCGTCCTCGTCCTGGTCCTGACGCTCGGATGCTTCTTCGCCTCCGAACCGATCCTCGCGCGGATGCTCCCGCTGCTGGGGAAGAAGCTGGTCGCCTACGACCCGGCCGAGCCGTTCCTCACGCTGCTTTCCCTCTCGTTCTATTCCGCCTTGTACCTGTCGCTGCCCGTCGGCGTGTGGTTCGTCTGGCGCGGCGTCTCGGCGCGCCTCTTCCCGCAGTGGCGCTGGATGGGCGGGCTGGTCGTCCTGATCGCGACGTCGCTCTTCGCGGCCGGCGCGATCCTGTGCTGGCGGGTGCTGCTGCCGGCGGGGATCGGGTTCCTCGTCAGCTTCGAGGCCGACGGCACGCGGGCGTTCATCTCAGCCCGGACCTTCGTCTCTTTCGTCGGGACGATGCTTTTGGCTTTGGGGCTGGCGTTCGAGATGCCGCTGGTCGCCTATTTCCTGGCGCGCGCCGGGTGGCTCACGCCCGCCTTCTTCAAGAAGCGCTGGCGCCACGCGGTGCTGGTCTGCACCGTGGCCGCCGCCGTCATCACCCCCACGCCCGACGTCTACAACATGACGCTCATGGCGCTGCCGCTGCTGGGGCTCTACTTCGTCAGCTTCGGGGTGGTGTCGCTCGTGTCGAGGGGGAAAGGAAACGGCGGCGGAGCGAATGCGGTGAAATAAGGGAAGAGCCGGGAGGGAGATGCCCCCCTCCCGGCGAAACCGGAACTAGTTCTTCACTGCGAAGCGCGACCTTCCGAGTCCCGCCAGGGCGACGAAGCCGCTGCCGAGCAGCATCATCGTCCCCGGCTCGGGAACCGCCGAAGGCTTGGTGCCGGACTCTCCCTCGATCCGGATTCCCAGGCGAAGCTCCTCGTAATCGGGCCCGGGAATCCATGTCTTGGCCGTCCAGTCGTAATGGGCGTCTTTTTCGAGCGGGTTCTGGGCCTCGCCCAGCATGTGACCATCATAGTAGCTGGAGTCAGGCGCCTCGAACGTGAGCCAGTAACTTCCGGGCCCCACGTCCCAAGCGAACCCATCAGCGCCGAACCAGTCGTAGTTATATCCGTTGCGCGAGGTCACGGTTCCGGAACCGGCCTTTACGGAAAACTCTTGGGAGAACAGCGTGTCGCCGGGGATCATGCCGACGTTGGCATGGAGGACGGCAAGCAGCTTGCCCGCGTTGCTGCAGTCGAAGAATCCCTGCACGCCGGTGATGGTTGTGGGGCCATTGATGGTGAATTCGCTGCCGAGCCACTGGCTGTAGTTGAGCGTCCAGTCGGGAAGGCGAGTCCCTCCGGCACTTTCGGCAATCACGGGGCCTGTATAGACGATGGCATTCGCCTGAGCGGCGCCCGCGGAAAGCAGGCAGAGGAGGAGTGCGGAGAGAACGGTGAGGGTCGTGCGGCGGGTGCCCTTCATGAGTCGTGATTCTCCTTTGAGTGAGAAATCTAGACAAACCAAGAGGACGCATGCACGTTACACGCCACTGATATTAACTGTTGTTTGTCGGCATGTTATACCGGCGCACACGGATCAGGCCCGTCTTCGAACCTCCAGATTGGGCAATTAATTTCCTGTTATTCCCGTATCGACAGCGCCAGGTCCTCGATCATCCGCCGGTCCTCCGCTTCCGGACGCCCCGCCGTCGTGAGGTAGTTCCCCACCATCGTCCCGGTCGCGCCGGCGGGGAATATCAGGCACTGCAGGTCCCGCAGGTTGACCTCGCGCCCGCCGCAAAGGATGATCTCCCGCGTGGGATGCACCAGCCGCAGCATCGCGATGATCTTGATGCAGGCAAACGGGGTCAGTTCCCGCTTCCCCTCCGAAGGCGTCCCCTCAACCGGGTTGAGGAAATTGACCGGGATCGAGTCGACGTCGAGTTCGCGCAGCATCAGCGCCAGCTCGACCCGGTCGTCGTCGCTTTCCCCGAGTCCGAAGATCCCGCCGCTGCAGACCCAGGCCCCGGCCTCCTTCGCGGTGCGGACCGCCGCGACGTCCTGGTCGTAGGCATGCGTGGTGCAGACGTTCGGGAAAAACGAACGGGAGGTCTCGAGATTGTGGTGGACCGAACGGAGGCCGCGGGAGACGAGGTAGGCCACCGCATCGGCCGGAAGCGTCCCCAGACTGGCGCACGTTTCGAGCCCGAGCTCGCCCGAGATCCGCGCGACGGCGTCGCCCACCCGCTCGAGCTCCTCCCGGTTCCGCATCGACAGCCCGGAGGCCACGATCGAGAATTCGCGCGCGCCGCGCTCTTTTGCGCCCCGCGCCGCCTCGACCATCGAATCGGCGTCGATCAGCGGGTAGCGCTTGATGTCGGCCTTCGACCTCCGCGACTGCGCGCAGAAGGAGCAGTCCTCGGAACAGTGGCCCGATTTCGCGTTGACGATCGAGCAGAGCCGGATCGCGTCGCCGATGAACCGGTTGCGCACCCGCTCGGTCACGTCGAGCAGCCGCCAGAGCGCCTCGCGCGGCAGGCGCAGCACCGCAAGCGCGTCCTCCGCCCCGATTCCCCCCTCGGACAACGCCGCCTGCTCGATCCGCGCCCAGAATGCTTCCATGCCTACTCCCCGTCTCGAAAAGTTATCCTTTGCATTCTGGGGACTGGGCGGCGTGCTGTCAACCCGCCCGGCAAACAAAAGGTTTACATCGCTCCCCTGCGCGCCGCAAGGGCGCTGAGGTTGACTCGGGAAGGCGGTCGGAAGGTAGAATAGGAATATGGAAAAGAGATTGCTGGTGTTTGACCTCGACGGGACGCTGGTCGATTCGCGGGAAGACCTGGCGGTGTCCGTCAATTACACGATGGCGCAGCACGGGCTCCCCGCGCTCCCGTACGAAAAGATCCTTTCGTATGTCGGCGACGGCGTGACGATGCTGCTCCGGCGGGCGATCGGGCCGGGGCACGAGGAGATGTTCCCGGCGATCCGGAGGACGTTCCTGGCTCATTACCGGGAGCACCTGCTTGACCACACCCTCCCCTACCCGGGGGTCCTCGAATCGCTCCTGGCGCACGGCGACCGGTACCGGACGGCGGTGCTCACGAACAAGCCGATCGGAATGACGCACGCCATCCTCGACGGCCTCTTTCCGCCCGGAACCTTCCGCGAGATCCGGGGAGGCGACAGCTTCGCGACCAAGAAGCCCGACCCGGAAGGGCTGATCGACATCATGGCCTCCGAGCACGTTTCCACGGCCGAGACGTTGATGGTGGGCGACTCGTCGAACGACGTCCGCGCGGGCGCCGCCGCCGGGGTGGCGACCTGCGGCGTCACCTACGGCCTCGGCTGCCACGGCTTCGCGGAATACCCGCCCGACTTCACGGTCGACCATTTCCCCGACCTGTTCGGGCGGATCCGGCCGGCCGGGTAAGAATCCCGCCGTGGACACCTCTCCTGCCAAGGCGTCGGGTCTTCCGGTCACGGCACTATGCGAACTGGCGGGCATCGCATTGCTGCTGCGGCTCGCGGTGGGCCTCGCGCTTCCGTGGCTCCCCCCGGCCATCCTCGCGATCCTGCTCTTCGCCTATGTCCCGATGCTTCATTATCGCGGGATCGGGCTCCCGGCCTGGGCCACGACGATCGGCACCCCCGGGCGGACGGCGTCCACGCTCCTCGGAACCGCGCTTCTGGGTTGCGTCGTCTATTTCCTCTGGCTCCGCCTGCCGCTGCCCGCCCCCCTGAAACCGGGCCCAGCCCCGGCGATCCCCCGCCCGCTGGCCTTTGCGCTCTTCCAGGCGGCGATCGCGCTGAGCGAGGAGATCTTCTTCCGCGGCTACCTCCATGACGCCTTCACCCGGCACGGCCGGAAGCCGCTGCTCTGGACTTCATTTCTCTTTGCGGCCGCCCACATCGCGATCACCCCGTCGGCCTGGCGCGCGATGACCTTCTTCCCCGCCCTCCTGTTCGGCTGGTCGCGGGATCGGACGGGCAATGTCTACGCGCCGGCGCTGCTGCACCTGGCATTCAACCTGCTGCCGGCATTTTTCGGAGGATGATTTCGATGACCGACGTGCGCGTCGACTCGGGGAACCTGTTCTTCTTCTTCGCCTATGACATCGGCTTCGACATCCACCTGGGGGAGGCGGCCACGCTGTGCCGCGGCGTCGAGTCGCCGGGGCTCTTGGGGTCGCGTCCCGCCCCGGCGCACCTGCAATATCGCCCGAAACCGCTCCTGGTCCCCCTCGGGCCGGTGACGATCGCCGGCCGCTCGGGCCCCCTCACGCTCGATACCTCGGCCAAGCTGTTCGACTTCGGCGCGCTCTCCGTGACGCTCTCGCTGCCCGCCGCCGCGATGCCGTGGGACGACTTCGTCGCAACCGCGATCGCCCTCGCATCCGACGACCGCCTCGGAGCCGCTGCACGCGCGCTCGCGCAGCGACTCTTCGAGGTCGTCCGCCCGGCCGTCGCCCGCGCCTCGTTCGCCGACCTCGTCGAGGAGTACGCCCTCTGGCACGTCGGGCAGTTCTCCCCGAGCATGACCGGCACGGAGGCGCTCGCCGTCCTCCGGCAGGACATCGCGCGGCTGCTCATGCTCGAATCGGGGAGGTTCTCGGCCGAGGCGCTGCCCGAGATCGTCGGAAACCCGGTGCGCTACTACGACAACGACCTGTTCCTCGCCGAGTGGGATGCAGCCTTCGTCTACGACCCGAGATTCCGCGATACCCTCGAGGTGATCGAATTCCTCAACGTCCAGATGCTCGAGCTGCGCTTTTTCGACCGGCTGCTGCATGGCGCGATCGACGAGATGGGCGACGAGATCCGCCGAAAACGGCGGCTGCCCGCGATCCTCCACGACCCCCACGAGAAGCCGCTGCGCCGGCTTTCCGAGCTCAAGCTCGACGTGACGCTGTTGCGCGAGCGGACCGACAACACGCTCAAGATGGTCGGCGACGCCTACCTCGCCCGGATCCACGACACGGTCCGGAAAAAGGCGGGCGCCGAGCGATGGGAGGCGACGATCCGCGACCAGCTCGGCACGCTCGAGGACATCTACACCGTCATCAACAACCGGGCCGCCGCAGGCCGCGCCGAGACGCTCGAGGCGATCGTCATCGTCCTCATCCTGATCGAGATCGTGATGGGACTATTCCGCCACTAGCCCGATCTGATACCATTCCCGCAAGGAATATTCCCTTCCCCCAGGAGGCTTCATGAACGTGCGCACGGTCAACCAGCTCAAGCTCGCGGACAAGCGGGTACTCATCCGCGTCGATTTCAACGTCCCGATGGACAAGTACGGGCAGGTCACCGACGATACGCGCATCCAGGCGGCGCTGCCCACGATCCGGCTTGCGTCCGAGGCAGGGGCAAAGGTCATCCTCGTGTCGCACCTGGGGCGACCCAAGGGCAAGCGCGTCCCCGAGATGAGCCTCGAGCCCGCGGCGAAACGGCTTTCGATCGTCATGGGGAAGGAGATCGGGTTCGTGCCTGATTGCATCGGGCCGGCGGTCGAGGCCGCAGTCGCCGCCCTGAAGCCGGGCGACGTCATCCTGCTCGAGAACATCCGCTTCTACCCCGAGGAAGAGAAGAACGACGATGCCTTCGGGGCCAAGCTCGCCGCGCTGTGCGACGTCTACGTCAACGACGCCTTCGCTACTGCGCACCGCAGCCACGCCTCGAACGTCGCGATCACCCGGCACGTTGCCGAGAAGGCGGCCGGGTTGCTGATGAAGAATGAAATCGACTATTTCGAAAAGGCGTTCGTCGCGCCCGCGCGGCCGCTGGTCGCCATCTTCGGCGGGGCGAAGATATCGGGCAAGATCGACGCGATCCGGAACGTGCTGGGCAAGGTCGACAAGATCATCATTGGCGGCGCCATGGCCAACACGTTCATCGCCGCGCACGGCTATCCCACCGGTTCGTCGTTCTACGAAGCCAACATGGTCGAGATGGCCAAGGAGGTCATCGCGGTCACCTCGGCGCGCAAGCTGAAGCTTTATCTCCCGGTCGACTTCCTCGTCGCCGACCGGTTCGACTCGACGGCCGAGACCAAGGTCGTCCCGCTCAAGGAAATTCCCGAAAACTGGTCCGCGGTCGATATCGGTCCCGCCTCCCAGATGCTGTTCAAGGAAATCCTGTGGGACGCGAAGACCATCGTCTGGAACGGGCCGATGGGCGCCTTCGAGATTCCGCCCTTCGCCAGCGGCACCTTCTCGATCATCCACGCCCTGGCCACCAGCCCTGCCGTCACCATCGTCGGCGGGGGAGATTCGGGCAAGGCGCTCCAGAGCACCGGCCTTTCAGGGAAGATGTCCTACGTCTCGACCGGCGGCGGGGCGTTCCTCGAGCTGCTCGAAGGGAAACCGCTGCCGGGCCTCGTGGCGCTCGAATCCGGCCAGCCGATCTAGCTCCAGTACCCGGCCTTCTTGTGCTCGTCGATCTCTTCCTCGAGCATCCGCAGGTGCCGCTCCTCTTCCTCGATGAGCCTGCGGTACATCTCGCGGCCCCGCTCGTCGTTGGCCTCTTCGAGGAAGCGACGGTAGAATTCGAGTCCCGCCTGCTCGTGCCGCAGCGCGTCGAGCAGGTTCTGGTTGAATTTCATCAGATCGGAGACGCCGACGTAATCGGCGCCATATTGCCCGGTGGCTTCGTCCTCGGGCTCGGGCTTTCCGCCGCCGGTGATCTTTTTCCATAAGGATGACATGCATCACCTCCGTGGTCGTGGTCCCATTGTATAATCTTTCAGCAGGGACACGTCACCCCCTTTCGGAGCCCCCCTTGACGCACCCTTCACCCGCAGATCGGATCATCGAACTCCGCCGCCTGATCCGGTACCACAACGACCGCTACTACGTCGACGACGCCCCCGAAATCGACGACGCCGAATACGACGCGCTGTTCCGCGAGTTGCGCGACCTCGAATCCGCGCATCCCGAGTCCTTCGATCCCGATTCGCCGACCCGGAAGGTGGGCGGAACCCCGTCCGCCGGTTTCCGGAAAGTCCCCCACGCGGTCCCGATGACCTCGCTCGAGAACGCCTTCAGCGCCGACGACCTGCGCGATTTCCTGTCCGGCATCCGAAATTTCATCCTCGAACTCCGGGACCCCGGCGCCCCCATCGCGCTCGTGGCCGAGCCGAAGATCGACGGCCTTTCCTGTTCGCTCCGCTACGAGGCGGGGCGCCTGGTCGCCGGCACGACGCGCGGCAACGGCGCCGAGGGCGAGGACGTCACCGCCAACGTCCGGGCCATCGCCGACATCCCGCACCGGCTCAAGGGCGACGGTTGGCCCGCCGTGCTCGACGTCCGCGGCGAGGTCTACATGTCCGACGCCGACTTCCTGGCGCTCAACGAACGGCAAGAAGCGGAAGGCGCCAAGACGTTCGCGAACCCCCGCAATGCCGCCGCGGGGAGCCTCCGTCAGCTCGATCCCGCCGTCACCTCCCGGCGGTCCCTCCACTTCTTCGCGTATGCGTGGGGCGAATCCTCCGAGCCCTTCGCGCAGACCCAGTGGGAGGCACGCGCGAAGCTGGCCGGCTGGGGCTTCGTCCTCAACGAACCGGCCGAGCAGCTCACCGTGTCCGGCAGCGACGATTCCGGGCTGCTCCGCTATTATGACAACCTGCGGGACCGGCGCGCCTCGCTCGGATTTTCCATCGACGGGATCGTCATGAAGATCGACCGGCTCGACTGGCAGGTCCGCCTGGGCTTCGTCAGCCGCGCCCCCCGCTGGGCCATCGCCTGGAAGTTTCCCCCCGAGCAGGCGGCCACGGTCATCTCCCGGATCGTCGTCCAGATCGGCCGTACGGGCAAGGCCACCCCCGTCGCGCATCTCGTCCCGGTCAATGTCGGGGGCGTCCTCGTCTCGCGCGCCACCCTGCACAACGAGGACGAGATCCGCCGCAAGGATATCCGCGAGGGCGACACGGTCGTCATCCAGCGGGCCGGAGACGTCATCCCGCAGGTCGCCGGGGTGGTCCTCGAACGAAGGCCCGCCGGCAGCGTCCCGTTTCGCTTCCCGTCCGAATGTCCCGAATGCGGCAGCCGCCTGGTCCGCGAGCCGGGCGAGGCCGGGACCTACTGCACCGGCGGCCTCGTATGCGCCGCACAGGCGCGCGAACGTCTTCGGCATTTCGTGTCGCGAGGCGCGCTCGACATCGAGGGGATGGGCGACAAGAATATCGAGCTCTTCTACGACAAGGGCCTGGTCCGCACGCCGGCCGACATCTTTACATTGGAATTGCGCGACGGCCGGGAAGCGCCGCCGCTCGCCACCTGGACGGGGTGGGGGGAAATTTCCGCGCACAAGCTGTTCGAGGCGATCCGGCGCGCGAGCGTCGTCCCGCTTGACCGCTTTATCCTCGCGCTGGGGATCCGGCAGGTGGGGGAAGCGACGGCCCGGCTGCTCGCGCGGCGCTACCTGTCGCTCGTCCGCTGGCGCGCCGCCATGGAGGCGGCGGCCGACCCGGCCTCCGAAGCGCACCACGAACTGCTGTCGATCGAGGGCATCGGCGAAAGCGTGGCCGACGACCTCGTCGCCTTCTTCCGCGAGCCGCACAATCTGGCGTTGCTCGATCGCCTGACGCTTCCCTCCGGAGGGGAGCCCCCGCTTCTTTCCGTGGGCGACTTCCAGCCGCCGGCCGCTGCCGGGGCCGTCGCCGGGAAAACGGTGGTCTTCACGGGCACGCTCGAGACCATGAGCCGCTCCGAAGCCAAGGCACGCGCCGAGGCGATGGGGGCGAACGTCGCCGGCAGCGTCTCGGGCAAGACCGATTACGTGGTCGTCGGCGCCGACGCCGGCTCGAAGGAAAAAAAGGCGCGCGAACTCGGCCTGACGGTTCTTTCCGAAGCCGGGTGGCTGGCGCTGATCGACCGCGGTCGAGGGAGGGATAACGATGGATGAGCAACGGGTCGAAGCGCACGTCGTCGTGACCGGCCGGGTGCAGGGAGTCTGCTTCCGCGACTTCACCCAAAGGGCCGCCCTCGGGGAAGCGGTCTGCGGATGGGTCCGCAACCTGCCCGACCGCAACGTCGAGGCGCTGCTCCAGGGCAACCCGGTCGCGGTCGCCCGGGTGATCCAGCAGATGCGGGTCGGGCCGCCGGCCGCCCGCGTAACCGACATCCGCGTCGACATGCGCCCTGCCGAGGTGCCCCATGATAAATTCGAGATCCGATACTGAAGCGCCGGTCGCCTCCTGGTGGCAGCCCGAGGGGGACGCCGTCCGTTGCACGCTGTGCCCGCATCGCTGCCGTATCCCCGACGGGAAGCACGGGATCTGCGGGGTTCGTTTCAATGCGGGGGGGACGCTGCGCGCAGAAACCTGGGGGAAGGTGTCCGCCGTCGCGGTCGACCCGATCGAGAAAAAGCCGCTTTTCCACTTCCACCCCGGACGCCCCATCCTGTCGGTCGGCTCGGTCGGCTGCAACTTTCGATGCGCCTTCTGCCAGAACGCCCACCTGGTCGACGGCAAGGCCCCGCTCGAAACGGTCGGGATCGGCGACCTGATCCGGGCCGCCCGGGTCGAGGAGAGCGTGGGCATCGCGTACACCTACAACGAGCCGACGATCGGCTTCGAGTTCCTGCGCGATTGCGGGCGCGCCTTCCGCGAGGTCGGGCTGGTCAACGTCCTCGTGACCAACGGCTACATCAATCCTGAACCGCTTTCCGAGCTGCTGCCGCTCATGGACGCGATGAACATCGACCTGAAGTCCATGAAGCCGGAGTTCTACCGGCGCATCTGCGGGGGAACGCTCGAGCCGGTGCTCGAAACGATCCGCATGGCCTCGAAGGCGACCCACGTCGAGCTGACGACGCTCCTGGTCACCGGCGAAAACGATTCCGACGCCGACATCCGGAAGGTGGTCGACTTCGTCGAGTCCGTCGACCCGGAGATCCCCCTCCACTTCTCCCGCTACTTCCCGATGCACCGGATGACGGCCCCCCCGACGCCGCCCGGGCGGCTCGAATCGGCCCTCCGGATCGCCTCAGCACGACTTCGATACGTCTACGCGGGCAACATCGACCTGTCCGGAGCCTCCGACACCCGATGCCCCGCCTGCGGCGAGACCGTCGTCCGACGCCAGGGCTACCGGATCGACGCCTCGGGCCTCTCAGGCAACCGGTGCGCGGCCTGCCGCACGCCGCTCCGTTTCGTGGTATAAGCATACCCAATGGTCCCTGTTCCCTCCAAGACGCGCCCATTGCTGCTCCGTCACGCGTTCAGGACCGCGCCGGCGGTCCTGATGCTGGGTTTCGCCCTAACCGCATCCGCGGCTCCGCTCCCCGTGCCCGACAACCTCGACGCCTCCTCGCCTGCGGCGTTCGAGCAGCGCCGGGCGGTCGAAAAGGCCAGCCGGTCCAGGTATCGCGACCTCGAGATCGCCTCCCTCGTCCTCATTCTTGCCGCCGGCGGCGTCGCGGTCTGGTGGACGCTCCGGAGGAAATGACCCGCCCATGAATACCCCCATGCGCCTCCTGATCGTCGACGACGAGCCCCAGCTGCTCGACCTGCTGGGCGATTTCTTCGCGCCGAGCGGCTGCGATGTCCGGAAGGCCTCCTCCGGCACCGAGGCCATCGAGCTGATCGAACGCGAGCGTTTCGACGTCATCCTGACCGACCTCAAGATGCCCGGGCCCGACGGCCTCGAGGTGCTCCGGATCGCCCGGAAGATCCAGTCCGATGCCGAGGTCGTCATGATGACCGGGTACGCGACGGTCGACAACGCCATCGAGGCGATGCGCGCGGGCGCCTTCCACTACCTGATGAAACCGTTCAAGGGACAGGAAGTGGTCAACCTCGTCGAGAAGGCCTACGCGCACCGGCAGCTTCGCCGCGAAAACCAGTTCCTCAAGTCCGAGTTCCGGGGAGAGTACCAGATCCAGGCCATGGTCGGCACCAGCGCCCCGATGCAAGAGATGGTCGCCGCCATCACCCGGCTTGCCGACACCGACACCCCGGTGCTTCTGACGGGCGAGCGAGGCGCGGGACGCACCCTCGCGGCGCGGGTGATCCATGCCCAGAGCGCGCGGGCGGGCGGGTTGTTCGTGGCGGTTTATTGCGCGGGAAAACAGGAAGAGATGCTCGAGGACGAGCTGTTCGGACATGCGGCCGGCGCCTGGCAGCAGGCGCTGCTGCCCGCGGCAGGCAAGATCGAGATGGCCAACCGCGGCACGCTGTACCTCGCGGACGCAGGCGAGGCCTCCCTCCGGGTCCAGGGGCGGATTCTCGAGTTTCTATCCACCCGCGCCGTTCGCCCGATCGGGGGTGCCCAATCCGTGGAAATCGACGTCCGGCTGGTGGCGTCCTGCTCCTGCACCGGCACGCGCCCGCCCGAGGCCGCGCTGGGACCCGAGCTTCGCGCGGCGTTCGCTCCCGGCACGATCGCGGTGCCGCCGCTCCGGGAACGCGTCGAGGACATCCCGCTGCTTCTCCACCATTTCCTGTTCGAGGCCAACCGGGAACGCAAGAAGCCGCTCCAGGGGTTCAGCCAGGCGGCGCTGACCGCTCTGACCGGGTATCCGTGGCCCGGAAACGTCCGGGAGCTTCGCGACCTGGTCCGCCAGATCGCCGGAAAGAAGCGCCAGGGAACGCTGGTCGACGCCACCGATCTGCCGACCGACATCTTCTACGGACGCCGCCGCAAGCAGACCGTCGACGCCTCGCCCGCCGCATCGCCGCCCGACCTGCTCCTCCAGGCCATCGAGGGGATCGAGAAGCCGATGGTGCTTCAGGCGCTCGCGCTCGCCGGGGGCGACCGGCGCGAGGCCGCGGCCATCCTCAACATCGACCTGCCCGCGTTCGAGGAGCTCGCGCTCCGCCACAAGATCGACGTCTGAAGCCCTCAAGCTTCCGTCGACGGTTCCTTTTCCCCGCGGGATCGCTGCTTCAGGATCTCGGCGTAGACTTCCTTCCGCGATAAACCCGTCCGGTCCGAGATCTCCCGCGCCAGGTCGCGCGACGATCCCGAGGCGTCTTCGAGCGCGGCCGCGACGATCTCGTCGACCGACAGCTCGATCGTCTTCGACGCCCCCGCAACGACCAGCGTCACTTCGCCCAGAACCGATTCGCGCCCGCCCAGCTCGGCCGCCAGTTCGGACAGCGTTCCCCGCAAGATCTCCTCGTGAATCTTCGTCAGCTCGCGCACCACGCACGCGCGCCGGTCCCCCAGCGTCTCGGCCGCCTCGACGAGAAAAGCCGCGACCCGGTTGGGCGACTCGTAGAAGATCATCGTCCGCGTCTCCCCGGAGAGCGCGACGAGCGCCTTGCGCCGCTTTTCCTTCCGGTTGGGGAGGAACCCCTCGAAGGTGAAATGGTCGGTCGGCAGCCCCGACACGACCAAGGCCGAGATGAGCGCCGACGGTCCGGGGATCACCTCGACATGCACGCCCGCAGCGATCGCGTCGCGCACCAGCTCGTAGCCGGGGTCCGAGATCGCCGGCGTCCCCGCGTCGGAAACCAGCGCCACGCTCTCGCCGTCGGCCAGCCGCCGAAGGATTCCGAGGCTCGCGCGCTGCTTGTTGTAATCGTGATAGATGGCGAGCGGCGTGCGGATCTCGTATTTGTTGAGCAGCTTGACCGTCCGCCGGGTATCCTCGCAGGCGACGACCGCGACTTCCTTCAGGACCCGCAGCGCACGAAAAGTGATGTCCTCGAGATTTCCCAGCGGCGTTGCGACGATGTAAAGCGTTCCGGAGCCCATATCGCGTTCCCCCCTATAGTTTGCGATTATCGATGACGCGCTTCGCTTTTCCCTCGAACCGCTCGAGGGTCTTGGGTTCGACCAACTTGACGTCGACGGTGATCCCCAGCTCGTGAGCGATCCGCTTCTGGAGCTTCTCGACCATCTCCTTCTGGCGCCGCATCTGGTCGAAGAAGATCTCCTCGGACACCTCGACCCGGACGGTCACCTTGTCCAGCGCGCCCTTGCGATCCACGACGATCTGGTAGTGCGGCGCGATCCCCTCCATCTCGAAGAGCACCGTCTCGATCTGCGTCGGGTACACGTTGACGCCGCGGATGATCAGCATGTCGTCGGTCCGCCCGGAGATCCGCTCCATGCGCCGCCCCGTGCGGCCGCACGGACAAACGCCCGGCATCAGGCGCGTCAGGTCGCGCGACCGGTAGCGGATCAGGGGAAACGCCTCCTTCGTCAGCGTCGTGATGACGAGTTCGCCCTGCTCGCCCGGTGCAACGGGCTCAAGCGTTTCCGGGTCGATCACCTCGACGAGGAAATGGTCCTCGTTGAAATGCTGGCCGTTCCGCTCGAGGCACTCCCCGGCGACGCCCGGCCCCATCACCTCGGACAGCCCGTAGTTGTCGGTCGCGATGATCCCCAGCTTGTCCTGGATCTCCTGCCGCATCCGTTCGGACCACGGTTCGCCGCCCAGGAAGCCGTACTTGAGCGACAGCTCGGCACGCGGGATGCCCATGTCGCGGACCGTGTCGGCGATCAGCATCGCATAGGAAGGGGTGGCCACGAGCGCCGTGCTCTTGAAGTCGCGCATGATCTGGATCTGACGCGCCGTGTTGCCGCTGGAGACCGGGATGACCGAGGCCCCGATCCGCTCGGCGCCGTAGTGCAGCCCGAACCCTCCGGTGAACAGGCCGTAACCGAAGGATATCTGGACGACGTCATCCTTCCCCGCGCCCCCCATCACCAGGATGCGGGCGACCAGGTTGCTCCACGTCTTGATGTCGTTGCGCGTGTAGCCGACGACCGTCGCGTTTCCGGTCGTGCCGGACGAAGCGTGGATCCGCACGACCTCGCGAAGGGGTACCGCGAACAGCCCGTAAGGGTAGTTTTCGCGCAGGTCGTTCTTGGTCGTGAAGGGCAGCTTCGCCAGGTCGGAGAGCGAGCAAACGTCCTCGGGCGCGATCCCGATCGCGTCGAACGCCTTCCTGTAGAACGGCACGTGTGCATAGACGCGGTTGAGCGTCGCCTGCAGCCGTTCTAGCTGGAGCTGCTCGAGCTCCTCTCGCCCCATGCATTCGCTATCGGATTCCCAGTACACGGATCGTCCCTCCTCGGATGAATCGCGATACCACTATTTCCCGGCGTCCCGCCCCAGGTATGCGCGCTGGACGTCGCGGTTGGCGAGCAGCTCCTCGGAGCTGCCGTGAAGCACGACGCGGCCCGTCTCGAGCACGTAGCCGCGGTCGGAGATCGACAGCGCCGCCCGCGCGTTCTGCTCGACCAGAAGAATGGTCATGCCTCGATCGGCGCGCAGACGCGCCACGTGCTCGAAGATCTCCCGGATCACCTTCGGCGCAAGCCCCATCGACGGCTCGTCAAGCAGCAGCACCTTCGGCCGCGACAGCAGCGCACGGCCGATGACCAGCATCTGCTGCTCTCCGCCCGACAACGTCCCGGCTGCCTGCCGACGACGCTGTCCCAGCACGGGGAATAACCCGTAGAGCTGTTCGATCTCGTCCCGGATCGACGCCGCAGCCCGCCATGTGTACCGATGGTACGCTCCCAGCAGCAGGTTGTCCTCGACGGAGAGCGGCTTGAACACGTGCCGCCCCTCGGGCACATGGGCGATCCCCTTCCGGACGATCCGGTCGGGCTTTTCGGTCGTGATCCCGGCGCCGTCGAGCGCGATCTCCCCCGAGGTCGGGCGGACGAGTCCGGAGATCGCGGCCAAAAGCGTCGTCTTGCCCGCGCCGTTGCCGCCGATGAGCGCCACGATCTCCTTTTCCTTCACGTGGACGGACGCCGACCGGAGCGCGTGGATCATCCCGTAGTGCACCTGGAGGTTCTTCACCCGCAGCATCGAATGTGTCAGCCCTCCTCGCCCAGGTAGGCCGCGACGACCGCGGGATTGCGCTGGACCTCGACCGGCGTGCCCTCGGCCAGCACCTCGCCGTAGTTGAGGACGAGCACCCGGTCGGAGATGTCCATGACGAGCGCCATGTCGTGCTCGACCATCAGGACCGTGATGCCGCGCGTCACGATCCGGCGGATCAGCGCGCCCAGCGCGGCGGTCTCGCGGATGTTGAGACCGGCCGCCGGCTCGTCGAGCAACAGCAGCCGGGGGCGAGCGGCCAGCGCGCGGGCGATCTCGAGCAGCCGCTGCGATCCGAAGGGGAGCTGCCCCGCCGGGAGCGCAGCCTCCCCCGCAAGCCCGACGAAGTCGAGTTCGGCCATCGCCTCGTCGCGCAGCCGGCGCTCCTCGCGGAAATAGCGGGGCGTCCTCAGGAAGAATTCGAGCGGTCCGTATTTCCCGGACAAGTGCGCCCCGGTCAGCACGTTCTCGAGCACCGTCATATTGGTGAAGATCTCCAGGTTCTGGAAGGTGCGGACGATGCCCCTCTGCGCAATTGCGTGGGGCGGCCGCCCCGAAAGCGTCTCCCCGTCGAGCAGGACCGTCCCGGCGTCGGGGGCATAGAAGCCGGTGATCACGTTGAACAGCGAGGTCTTGCCCGCGCCGTTCGGCCCGATCATCGCATGGACCGTCCCGGACGCCACGGAAAAAGCGACGTCGTGCAGCGCGGTGACGCCGCCGAAGCGGAGGGTGATCCCCTCCCCGCTGAAAAAGGGTGCGGAAGAGGTCACGCGTCCTCCCTTCCGGCATCAGGCAAAACCGCGGCGTCGGCCTTCTTCCCTCGGAAGAGGCGCCGCACCCGCGACAAAAGTCGGCACGCCCCCTCGGCCAAGCCGCCCGGCAGGAAGCGCATGGTCAGGATGAGGATGGCGCCGTAGATGAGGATGTCGTAGTTCTCGATCGCCCGTAACCATTCGGGCAGCACGGTCAGGAAGACCGCGCCCGCCAGCGCGCCCCAGAGCGACGCCATTCCCCCCAGCACCACCATGGTCACGATCTGCACCGAGGCGTTGAAGCTGAACGATCCGGGCGATACGAAGGTGACGAAGTGGGCGTAGAGCGCGCCTGCGATCCCTGCGTAGACCGCCGACAGCACGAAGACGAACGCCTTGTAGCGGGGCACGTCGATCCCGAGGACCGACGCGGCCGACTCGCTCGTATGGATCGCCCGGAGCGCGCGCCCCATCCGCGAGTGGACCAGGTTCTGCGCAAGGACGAACAGCAGGAAGGCGATTCCCCAGACGATGAAATAGTATTCCCGGTCGGAGGTGAACGTCCGGCCGAAGGCGGAGAGGCGCGGGATCCCGGTGAAGCCCGACGGCCCGGCGGTGAGCCCGACCGCCTCATTGAGCACGATATAGACGATGACGCCGAAACCCAGCGTTCCCATCGCGAGGTAGTGTCCCTTGAGCTTGAGCGTGGGAATGCCGATCAGCGCGGCGGTGACGCCCGAGAGCAGGACGCCCGCGGCGACCCCGGCCGGCACGGGCCAGTGATAAGTGGCGGTGAGGATGCCGCTCGCATAGGCCGACAGCCCGTAGAAGGCGGCGTGCCCGAGCGAGATCTGCCCCGCGTATCCCAGGAGCAGGTTGAGCCCCATCGACAGGATGGCGAAGAAGCCGGCGACGATGAGTACCGACTGGTAGTAGTCGGGCAGTAGGAAAGGGGCCAGGACTATCGCGGCCGCGAACGCCGCCAGCCCGGCCAATGCCCCTTTCGACCCGATAGAGGACATTGCGCGGTCGCTCCTTAGACCCGGTCCGCCGACGCCTTGCCAAAAAGGCCGGAGGGGCGCAGGAACAGGAGCGCCAGCAGGATGACGAACGCGATCGCGTCCTTGTAGCCCGAGGACAGGATGCCCGCGCCCATGGATTCGAGGACGCCGATGATCAGACCCCCCGCGACCGCCCCGAAGGGATTGCCGAGGCCGCCGAGAATGCAGGCGGCGAACCCCTTGATGCCCAGCAGGACGCCGACATCGTAAGCGGTCAGCGTGATCGGCGCCAGGATCACGCCTCCGAGCGCCCCGACCAGCGCCGAGAAGGCGAACGACAGCGTCACCATGACGTCGACGTTGATCCCCATGAGCGATGCGGCCCTTCGGTCGCAGGCGCAGGCGAGCATCGCCTTCCCCGTGATGGTCCGGTCGAAGAACATCTTCATGGCCGCCACGACCGCGATCGTGATCCCGACGACCCAGAGCGTCTGGGGCAAAAGCGAGGCGCCGGCGATCGGGATCGCGGCCCCCTCGGAAAAGGGAGGAAGGGAGTGGGTGTCCTTGCCGAAGACGAGCATCGCGCCGCCGCGAAGGAGGATCGAGATCCCGATCGTGACGATGACCAGCGTGACGGGCGGGCGCCCGCGCATCGGCCGGATGGTCAGCCGGTCGACCGCGACGCCGATCGCGGTCACCAGGAGCACGGCGAGAGGAACCGCCGCCGGCAGCGGCAATCCTCCCCAGGTCATCGAAAACACGGCCAGCATCCCCCCCAGCATGACGAACTCGCCCTGCGCGAAGTTGATGATGCCGGTCGTGTTGTAGATCATCGTGAAACCGAGGGCCGTGAGCCCATACGTGGCGCCCACGGTCACCCCGGACACGAAGAACTGGAGCAGCGAGGAAAACGGCACTTACTTGAGCATCTCCCATCCGCCCTTGGTGATCCGGACCATCACGAAAGCCTCTTCGGTCAGCCCGTTGTGGTCGGCCGGCGTGAAGGTGAACTCGCCCGTCGTGGCCCAGAAACCCCTGGTCTTCTCGAGGGCATCGCGGACGGCGGCCGGCTCGGCCGACTTGCCCGCCTTGATGGCGTGCGCCAGCAGCGACAGGGCGTCGTAGGCGTAGCCGCCGAACGAGGAGACCGGCGCCTTGAAGCGTTTCTCGTAGTCGCCGGCGTATTTCGCGAGCAGCTTCTTCTGCGGGTGCTTCGCCGCCACCTGCTCGTCGACGATCAACCGACCGGCGGGGAGCAGGATCCCTTCGGCGTTTTCCTTGCCCGCCAACTCGATGAACTTGTTGGAGGCGACGCCGTGGCTCATGTAGAGCGGCATCGCGATGCCGAGCTGCGTCCGGTTGCGGGCGACGACCGCAGGGCCGGGGTTGGTCCCCCAGCAGACGATCGCCTGCGCCGGCGTCCCCTTGATCTTGGCGAGCTGCGCGTTCATGTCGGTGTCCTTCGGTCCGAACACCTCGTCCGCGACGATCATCATGTCGAACTTGCCCGCGAGCTCCTTGAGCTCCTTGCGCCCCGCCGCACCGAACGCGTCGGAGGCGGTCAGGATCGCCATCTTCCGGATGCCCGCCTTTTTCGCATGCCTGTAGATCTGCCGTACCGCGAGGACGTCGCTCTGCGGCGTCTTGAACACGAACTTCCGGACGGGTGAGACGATGTCGATCGCCGCAGCGCAAGAGACCAGCGGCACCTTCGCCTCCTCGGCCTTCGGCGCAATGGCCATCGTGCTGCCGGTCGTGCTGGGCCCGATGATCGCCGAGACCTTGTCCTTCTTAAGCAGCCGGTCGACCGCGATCACTGCCTTGGTCGGGTCGCTCTCGTCGTCGTAGACCACGAGTTCGATCTTGCGGCCCAGGAGACCACCCTGCCTGTTGATCTCCTCCTCGAGCATCCGGGCCGTGTTCCGTTCGGGCTCGCCGAGGAACGCCGCCGGCCCGGTCACCGAAAAGATCGCGCCGATCCGGATCGGCTCGGCGGCGAATGCGGCCCCCCCCGTCAGCAGCGCCGTCCCCAACAGCGCCGCCATGACCTTCCTTATCCCCCTCATGGTCCGTCTCTCCTCCCGGATACGGCTCTCCTTGCGGAATCGCCGTTTATTTCAACAGTTCCCAGTCCCCCTTGACGATCTTCACCATGACCATCGAGTCCTCGGTCAGCCCGCTGTGATCGACCGCCGACAGGTTGAACTCGCCGCCGATGCCCCAGAAGCCGCGGATTTTCTCGATGTTGTTGCGGATCGAGGCCGGATCGGCGGACTTGCCGTTGCGGATCGCCATCTCGATCAGTTTCATCGCATCGAAGGCGTGGCCGCCGAACGCCGAGACCGGCTGCCGGCATTTCTTGTCGAAATCGCGGCAGTAGCCGGACAGGACCTTCTTCTGCGGGTGCTTCGGATCGACCTGGTCCTCGACGAGGATCCGCCCCGCGGGCAGGAAGATCCCCTCGACGTTCTCCTTTCCGGCCAGTTCGATGAACTTCTTGGAGGCGACCCCCTGGCTCATGTAGAGCGGTGTCTTGATGCCCAGCTGCGCCCGGTTTCGGGCGACGACCGCCGGCCCCGGGTTGGTGCCCCAGCAGATGATCGCCTGCGCCGCGGTCCCCTTGATCTTGGCGAGCTGCGCGGTCATGTCGGTGTCCTTGGGCCCGAAAACGTCGTCCGCCACGATCGTGATGCCGAACTTGGGGGCAAGCTCCTTGAGGTCTTCCCGGCCCGCGGAACCGTACGCGTCGGAAGCCGTCAGCAGCGCCACCTTCGTCCAGCTGTTCTTCTTCGCATGCTGGTAGATCTTTTTCACGAAGATCGCGTCGCTCTGTGCGGTCTTGAACACGTACTTCTTCACCGGCAAGTTGATCTTTTTGGCTGCCGCGCAAGAGATGAGCGGAATCTTCGCCGCCTCGACCTTCGGGATGATCGCCAACGTGTTGCCGGACGTGCTGGGCCCGATGATCGCGACCACCTTGTCCTTCTTGATCAGCCGGTCGACCGCGGTCACCGCCTTGGTCGCGTCGCTCTCGTCGTCATAGACGACGACCTCGACCTTGCGTCCCAGGAGGCCGCCGGCCTTGTTGATCTCGGCTTCCATCATCTTGGCCGTGTTGCGCTCGGGCTCGCCCAGGAACGCGGCCGGGCCGGTCACCGAGAAGATCGCCCCGATCTTGATCGGCTCGGCGGCGAACGCCGTGCCCCCCAACAGCAGCGCGCCCCCCAGCAGCGCCGCACAAATCCCTTTCCTTCCCTTCATCGCCGTCTCCTTCCGTGCATTCCTGTTCGCGTTAAAGCGCGTAGACTTCCTCGCCCTTGAGCACCCGGACGCCCGCTCCGATCAGCGTCTCGATCGCCTTGTCGATGTCGTCGAAGCGGAAGATGATGATTGCGTTGTCGCCGGAGCGCTGGACGAAGGCGTACATGTACTCGACGTTGATGCCCGCCCCGTCGAGCAGCTTGAGGATGCCGGAGAGGCCGCCCGGGTTATCGGGCACCTCGAGCGCGACCACCTCGTTCTTGCCCACCGTGAAGCCGCCCGCCTTGAGCACTTCCTTCGCCTTCGCCGAATCGTTGACGATCAGACGCAGGATGCCGAAGTCGGCCGTGTCGGCCAGCGAGAGCGCCCGGATGTTCACGCCCGCCGCCGCCAGCGTCGCCGTCACCTCGGCCAGCCGCCCGGACTTGTTCTCGAGGAATATCGATATCTGCTCGACCTTCATCGCGCCACCTCCGTCATCATATGGGATCGTCACCGCTCCATTTTGGCTCGGCCTGTAGCTTCCCGGCTAGGCGCCACGCGGGGGCGCCCTTCCCGGGGGACGTCTTGTCGGCCCATCCATGGGCCGCCTGCAACTCCCTTCGGCGATCCTCCGGCATCCATGCCTCCCGGATCACCTTAGAGGCCCCCGTCCAGGGCCCCCGCTTTGGCGTACGCCGTGGAGCGTGAAGCCTCGGTAAAATCCACCCCGTTCCCCGCGCGACGGACATCCACAATCGGCGATCGGCTCGCCGGCGCGGAAGCGACCGTTGGCCGATCGCCCCCCGGCACCCTACAGCTTGCGGTTGTCGATCACGCGCTTGGCCTTGCCCTCGCTGCGCTGGATCGCCTTCGGCTCGACGAGCTTGACCTTGCACGAGATGCCGAGCAGGTCCTTGATCGTGTGCTCGACGCGCTTCGACAGCCCCTCGAGGCTCTTGACCTTGTCGGAGAAGATCGACTCGTCGATCTCGACCTGCACCTCGAGGACGTCGAGCGCCTCCTCGCGCGAGACGATGAGCTGGTAGTGTGGCTCGACGCCCTCGACCGCCATCAGCACCGACTCGATCTGGGACGGGAAGACGTTGACGCCCCGAATGATGAGCATATCGTCGGTGCGTCCGGAGACGCGCTCCATGCGCATGTGCGTGCGGCCGCAGCGGCACGGCTCGGGGATGAGGCGCGAGATGTCGCGGGTCCGGTAGCGGATGACCGGGAACGCCTCCTTCGTCACCGTGGTGAACACGAGCTCGCCGGTCTCGCCCCACGGGAGCACCTTGCCCGTCGCGGGGTCGATGACCTCGGGGATGAAGTGGTCCTCGAAGACATGGAGCCCGTGCTTCTCCTCGAGACACTCGGACGCCACGCCGGGTCCCATCACCTCGGACAGGCCGTAGATGTCGATCGCGTCGATCTTGAGCTTCTTCTCGATCTCGAGGCGCATCGCCTCGCTCCAGGGCTCGGCGCCGAAGAAGCCGACCCGGAGCGCGAGCGTCGCGGGATCGATGCCGTCGTCGGTCATCAGCTCGGCCAGGTTGAGCGCGTAGGAAGGGGTGGACATCAGCACGGTGGAACCGAAATCCTGCATGAGCATGATCTGGCGCTTGTTGTTGCCGCCCGACATGGGGATGACGGTGCCGCCCAGCATCTCGGCGCCGTAGTGGGCGCCCAGGCCGCCGGTGAACAGGCCGTAGCCGTAGGCGACCTGGATGATGTCCTTGCGGGTCGCGTGGCCGCACGACAGCGTCCGGGCCATCAGCTCGGCCCAGGTGTCGATGTCGCGCTTGGTGTAGCCGACGACCACCGGCTTGCCGGTCGTGCCCGAAGAGGCATGAACGCGGACCACGCGCTCGAGCGGCTCGGCGAACAAGCCGAACGGGTAGGTGACGCGCAGGTCTTCCTTGGTGGTGAACGGCAGGGCGGACAGGTCGGAAAGCGAGCGGATCGATCCCGGGGCATAGCCCGCGTCGGACAGCTTCGCGCGATAGAAGGGCACCGCGGAAAAGACGCGGTCGACCATGGCGCGCAGCCGCTTTAGCTGGAGCGCCTGGAGCGCCTCGCGGGGCAGCGTCTCGAACTCGTCGTTCCAGATCATGCGGTCCCTCCTTGCGAAGCCGGCAGCTCGCGCCCCGCCCGGAAGGCGGCCAGGTTGACATCGAGGATCTTCGGCGGCAGCCGCAGCCGGAGCGCGTCTTCGTAGGCCTCCGCCGGCAGCGGCAGGAAATGCGATGCGGCCCCGACCAGGGCGACGTTGACCGCGCGGACCTCCTTGAGCGCCAGCGCCGCGGACAGCGCGTCGACCAGATAGACCCGCCCGGCCGCGGCGCGCAGCCGCGCCTCGACGTCGGCGGGATAGGGCTCGATGCCCCGGAGCACGGAAGGGGGCTGGATCTCCTGCGTGTTGGCGACCACGACGCCGCCCGGCGCCAGAAAATGGACGAAGCGGAGCGCCTCCATCTTTTCGAATGCGATCAGCAGATCGGCTGTTCCCGCCTCGATCAGCGGGGAATACACCCGCGCGCCGAACCGGATGTGCGTGGTCACCGCGCCGCCCCGCTGTGCCATGCCGTGCACGTCGCTCTTCTTCACGTCGTAGCCGGAATGCAGGAACGCCTCGGAGAGCAGCTCGGACGCCAGGAGCGTCCCCTGCCCGCCGACGCCCGCCAGGAAGATGTTTCCGCTGGTCATGCTCACGACTTTTTCCCCACGATCGCCTTGAATTTGCACAACGGCGGACACTGGTTGCATCCGTCGCACATCAGCGGATTGATCCGCGTCATCCCCTGCTGCGTCGGCTTCTTGCCGGCCAGCGCCGCGTCCTCCGGGGTGAACGGCACCCACTCGATGGCGGGGCACCCGAGCTTCGAGCACGCCTTGCAGCCCACGCACAGGTCGGGAAGCACCTCGTAGACGTGCTTGACGCGGCGGCGGTGGTCGGGAAGCAGGACGCACGGCGCCTGGGTGATGACGACCGACGGCGCCTCGCGCGCAATCTCGCGCCGCAGCACTTCCTCGGTGGCCGCCATGTCGTGGGGGTTGACGGGGTAAACGTGCTCGACGCCGATCGCCCTGCACAGCGCGACGAAGTCGATCTCGTGCGTCTTCTCGCCCTGGAGCGTCTTGCCCGTCGACGGGTTCTCTTGCGCCCCGGTCATCGCTGTGATGTGGTTGTCGAGGATGATGACCGTGGAATTGCCCCGGTTGTAGACGATGTCGATGAGGCCCGTGATGCCCGAGTGCAGGAAGGTGGAGTCGCCGATGACCGCGACGACCTTCCCGTGCGCCTCCTTGCCCAGTGCCTTCTCGATGCCGTGCGCGGCGCCGATCGAGGCGCCCATGCAGACGCACAGGTCCATGCCGTTCAAGGGTGGCAGCGCGGCCAGCGTGTAGCAGCCGATATCGCCGGACACGACGGCCTTGAGCTTGTTGAGGACGAAGAAGAGCCCCCGGTGCGGGCAGCCCGGACAAAGGTTCGGCGGGCGGCCGGGCACGGTCTCGGGCGCGCGGAGGGCGGTCTTCACGCCGGTGATCCCCTCGCGGACGATCTTCGGGTCGAGCTCGCCGCAGATGGGGATGAGATCTTTCCCCTGCGCCTCGAGGCCCAGCGCCTTGACGTGCTGCTCGATGTGCGGGTCGAGCTCCTCGACGACGACCAGGCGGTCGACGGTCGACGCGAAGTCGCGGATCAGCTTCTCGGGCAAGGGCCACGCCATCCCCAGCTTGAGTACCGACGCCTCGGGGAACGCGTCCTTGACGTACTGGTAGGCGACGCCGCCGGTCACGATGCCGAGCTCACGGCTGCCGGGCTCGACCCGGTTGATCCCCGACGTTTCGGCGTATTCGACCAGCGCCTGCGTCCGCTCCTCGACGAGGACGTGGCGGCGCTTGGCGTTCATCGGCAGCATCACCCACTTGGCCGGGTCCCGGACGATGCCCGGCACGACCGGCGGTACCACCGGCAGGCCGAGCTTCACCGCCCCCTTGGCGTGGGCGATGCGCGTCGTGGAGCGCAGGAAGAACGGCGTGTCGAAACGCTCGGACAGTTCGAAAGCCAGCCGCGTGAACGCGAGCGCCTCGGCCGAATCGGACGGCTCGAGCATGGGGATCTTGGCGGCGACCGCGTAATGGCGGCTGTCCTGCTCGTTTTGCGAGGAATGCATCTCGGGGTCGTCGGCCGCGACGATGACCAGCCCGCCCCGGACGCCGGTGTAGGAGACCGTGAAGATCGGGTCGGCAGCGACGTTGACGCCGACGTGCTTCATCGTGGAAAGCGCCCGGACGCCCGCCATCGAGGCGCCGATCGCCACCTCGACCGCCACCTTTTCGTTGGGGGCCCACTCGGCGTAGACGCCTTCGTAATTCGCGAAATTCTCGAGGATTTCGGTGCTGGGCGTTCCGGGGTAGGCCGAGGCGACCTTGACGCCCGCCTCGAAAGCGCCGCGCGCGACGGCCTCGTTTCCCGAAAGCAGCACGAGATTTTCCCTGGACGGGACGGACACTCCCATTCCCCTTTCATGCCACAGATATTGTAAAAGCCTTAAACTATCATAACTTCCGAGCGCCTTCCAGCATCCGGAGCGCCATTATGGACCGGGCCTGTGCGATAATTCCTCTGAATTTTCGACACGGTAGTGCCGACCAGTTATTATGCGATTTTTACGTCTCGAAGGGAGCAATGCATGAAGATCGGCGTTTTGACAGGGGGCGGCGACTGCCCCGGGCTGAATGCGGTCATCCGGGCGGTGGTCCGCAAGGCGCACCGGTCCGGATCGCAAGTGATCGGGGTCCGGAACGGGTGGCAAGGTCTTCTCGACAATTCCTATATCGAGCTCGACAGCAAGACGGCATCGGGCATCCTGCATCTGGGCGGCACGATCATCGGAACTTCGCGGGCCAACCCCTTCAAGGATCCGGACGGCGCAGATACCGTCCTGCGTAATTTCCGGCTGATGGGGCTCGAGGGGCTCGTGGTCATCGGCGGCGAAGGGACGATGGGGTGCACCGCGCGGTTCGCCGAGCTGGGGCTGCCGGTCGTCGGCGTCCCCAAGACGATCGACAACGACTTGTTCGGCACTGACTTCACCTTCGGGTTCGATACCGCGGTCAGCATCGCCACCGAGGCGATCGACCGGATCCACACAACTGCCGAGGCGCACAACCGCGTCATGGTGGTCGAAGTGATGGGGCGGCATGTCGGCTGGATCGCGATGTACTCGGGAATCGCGGGCGGGGCCGACCTCACGCTCATCCCGGAAAAGCCCGTCGACATCGAGGTGGTCTGCGACACCATCCGTCGGCGCCACGCACGCGGCAAGAGCTTCAGCGTCGTCGTCGTGGCCGAGGGGATCGATTTCACCGAGGGGTCGGGACTGGAGGCCTCCAAGAAGGAAGTGGACGAGTTCGGCCACATCCGGCTGGGGGGCGTCTCGCAGATACTGGCACGGGAGATCGAACGGCGCACGAAGTTCGAGACGCGTTGCGTCGTCCTGGGCCACACCCAACGCGGCGGCACCCCCACCGCGCACGACCGGGTGCTGGCCACGCGTTACGGCGTCTTCGCGACCGAGATGCTTCTCCGGGGGGAATTCGGCAAGATGGCCGCGCTTCGAGGGAACGAGATCATCGCGATACCGCTTTCGGAGGTCGCCGGCAAGCTCAAGACGGTCGACCCGGCGCTATACGCGCTGGCCGAGACCTTTTTCGGCTGAGGACGACAGCGGCGGAATTCCGCCGTAGCGGAACGATCAAAGGGCCGACATCCGATCCGGATGCCGGCCCTTCCTGTTTCCGAAGAGGGCGGCCCGGGATCGGGCCGCCCTCGCGTTTTCGATGCGGAATGCGTGGGCGTCCTACTTGACCGCCTCGTGCGCGAAGTCGGGCCCCAGCAGCAGCCCGGTGCTGTGGCAGTTGGCGCACAGTTCGGTCGGGTTGGAGGCGCTCCCCGTGGTCTGCAGCAGGATGTGGGGCAGCGGGAACGTCGGGCTGTCGTGGCACGGGACGCAGGACGCCCGGATGGGGCCGATCTTGGTGTCGTCGGCGCTGTCGTTCTGGATCGCCCCCCGGGAGACGGTCACGGGGAGCATGCCCGCCTTCAGCGGAACGCCGAACGTGAGGGGCAGCGAATCGACATGGCAGAGGAGGCAATTGCGCGTGTCGCCCGGGAATCGGACGCTGCTCCGCCCCGGCCCGACCATGTACGGTTGCGTGGCGAGCGTCCCCCGGTGGATCCGCATGATCATGTACCGCAAGACGGCGGGATATTCCGGATACGTGGGCACGTCCACGTTGTCGGACAGGTTGGGGTTGTGGCAGACGACGCATTCCTCGACGTTGTAGCGGCTGCCGCTATGCCCGCGCAGGATCCCGTGGCAGTTGCGGCACTTGTTCGTATCGACCACCTGGCGCCGCATCCGGGCCGAGTCGGTGACGTGCGTCCCGGTGGCAAGATCGAAATACCATTGCGCCGCCGGGCCCGAGAAGCGGGTGTTGGCATTGCTGAGCGTCTTGCGGGGCGTCGTGATCGTGCCGGGCAATCCCACGCGCCCTTCGAGGGTGACGATGCCGACGCCGGCAGAGGCAGCCGCGGGCAGAACGCTCCCGATGCTGGAGAAGCGGGCGGTGTACGTCCCGTTGCCGTTGTCGACGAGATTGTCGACCGCCGTCGTGGACCCGGTGATCGCCAGCGACATCGCCTCGCCGGGCTTCGTCGGCGTCACCCCCCCGTTGAACATCAAGTCGTTCGAGAAGTCGATGGCGCCTGCCGGGATGTAGCCGAGCTTGAGCGTCAGGTTCGTGACGTTGGCGACGGTCGAGGGCGCGATGGCGGCGCCGTTGTCGTAGGCGACCTTGAAGGTGACCCTCGGCGACCGGTTGACGGCGTCGACGTTGTCGACGGCCAGAATCTGGAAGTGGACGGTGAAGTTGAAGCTCGACTCCTCGACGAGCGTGTGGACGCCCTGGATGTCGCCGAGCTTGTACTCGGTGCCCGCGAGCGCCGTCTGGACGTGGCATGTGCTGCACACGGCCGTGTTGTCGGCCTGCGCTCCCGTGACGTCGAGGTTGCGCTGCGCGTAATTGTAGTGCTTGACAATGTTGGGGTTGGTATCGGGCACCGTGACGTTGTCCTGGCCGGCGGCGCCGCCCTTCACCACGACCGACGCGTTCGCGCTGTCGAAGATCATCGTGTCATGGCAGGACATGCACTTGGCGGGCGTCGGATTGGCCTTGTAGCGGCTGGCATCACGGCCGAACGGCCGCCCCGCAGCGTCGGTTCCCGCCTTGTGGCACTTGATGCACTTGATCGGGGTGTTGGTGACCAGAGGGTCGCCCGAATTGAGCGGGAACTTGACGTCGGCAAAGCTGTCGCCGCCAATCACGAACTTGCCCCCTGCCTTGTTGCTCGGCAGGTTGACGCCATAGTGGATCTTGTGGACGAGGTCGCGCAGGTTGATCGAGTTGCCGGTCGCGGCCGCGCCCTTGATGTCGCGGACGCCGGCATAGTGGCACATGACGCACAGGGCGACGTCCCGCCGGGTGCCTCCGTGCGGAGCCAGCTTCCCGTGGCATCCGTTGCAGTTGGAGACGGCGACGATCTCGCGCGATGTGGTTACGGCGCCGCCGTCTGGGCGGAAGTGCAGGTACGGGTTGACCGCCTGCTGGAACGTCTTGCCCGTCGACGTGAGGACATTGCGGGCAGCGGTGAAGGCCACGGTGTGCGTGAGCGCCTCGTTGCCCGCGAGCACGATGCCGCCGAGCGTCTGGGACGCGTTGTCGATCGCGTTGGCGAACTTGTAGGTATAGACGCCGCCGCCGAGCGCGGCGAACTGCGACGCGGACGGAATCGCCACGTCGTAGCTCGGGAGCCCGCTGGCATTCTTGATGTAGTTCTCGTAGTAGCCGTCGGCCTTGATCCTGGCGATCTGGAAACGGAGCGATCCCCCGCTGCTTGCCAGGAGCACGGCCGGGTCGAGCGCGGCGCCGTTCTCGTCGTAGAGAGAGAAGGTCACCACCGGCTTCCCGTCGGCCGGGATGGAAACGGACGTGATCGCGGCATTGAGATTCCCGGTGGCCGCGGGCGCCGCTACGGGCGCGGTCGCGCCGATCGTCCGGTCCGATCCCCAACAGCCCGCAAGGAGAAGCGATGCGGCGAGCGATGCGACAAGGAAGAGCGCAGAGTGCCGTTTCATTCGGATGAATCTCCTTTCGGGCTGCGAAACTCGAAACGAATGGGCTACCACGGGATGACGTCGTGGCACTTGAGACAGGAGCGCTGCCCCGATGCCCGCTGGAGCTTGCCCTTGATCGAGCCCCAGTTGCCGGGGTGGATCTTGACCCGGAGGCCCGACCGGGCGCTGTGGCATTTCATGCAGACGTCGCCGTCGGGGTGGCAGGCCTGGCATGCCGCCAGGTTCCGGCGGGCCTCCTGGCGATGCGACGAAGTCCAGCGGTGGGTGGACAGGAGCGAATTGGGATGGCACGACCGGCATGAGCTGTCCGGGAAGGTCGCGTGCTTCGGGCCCACGGCGGAGGTCTGCAGGTCTGAGAATCCTTTCCGGTGGGACTGGAACGCAAGGTCGGCGGGCTGGTATTGCCGATGGCAGTCGGTGCAATAGGAAACCGGATGGCATCTTGTGCAGGAGGCCGGCTTTTCGGCCGCCTGGATGGGGTGCGTCTCCCGGAAGTCGGAGCGGTGGGAGCGGGGCATGTAATCGCGGCCGTCCCGGGTCGTGGGCGTTTGCAGCGTCGCGTTGACCCCGCCGCCGAAGTGGCAATCGGAGCAGAACGCCTGGGCGTGGCAGTGCGCGCAGTTGGTCCCGGAATCGGGCTTGACCGCGACCCGCCGATGGTCGGCGTTCCAGCCCGCCTGATGGTTGGGGACCACGCCGGAGTCGCGGTGGCACTCGTTGCATTCGTTGAGCTTCATGTCCTTGTAGTCGGCGTGGTTCACGAGCGCGTACAGCGGCTTCGCGCCGATCGCGGCCAGGACGACGAGGAGCATGGGGATGATTTTCTTCACGTGCCCTCTCCTCCTAGAAGTTGGCGTTCAGCGTCAGCCGCGCCCGAAGATCCTTGCTCGCGTCGGTCGAGATCGTGTCCTCGACCCGTGCCGAGAGGGACAGGTTCTTCCGCAGCTTCGACTCGACCCCGCCCCAGAACCGGGTGGCGTGGCGAGAGCCGGTCATCATGTCGGTCTGGAAGGCGTCCTGCTGGATGCCGCCGACGAGCAGCAGGGTCGGGGACCAGGCGTATTCGCCGGACAGCTCGAATCCCAGCAGGTCTCCGCCCGCGCCGGTCCGCCAGATCATCCCGCCGAAGACGGAGCCCAGCGAACCGTCGAACGGCTTGTAGCGAACGCCCAATTCGGCGCCGTTGCCGGTCCCGCCGTCGCCGTATTTCTCGCGGCGGAACTCGGCCGTGAAGGAAAGGTTCGAGTTCCAGTCGTACTGGCTCGTCAGCGAGGCGTAGTCGTACTTCTCGACGGCCATCGTCGCGTAGATCGAGGTGGTGTCGAATTCGGGGACGGTGCGCAGGAACTCGGCGCCGACCGTCAGGTTGGGCAGCGGCGTGGTCCGGATGCCCGCATCGACTTCGGTGAAGGTCTCGGTGACGAGGTCGGCGCGAAGCTGGGTAAAGACCTCGGCGTTCTTGCCGAGCTGCTTGGCGCCCTCGAACCCGACCGCGTCGCGGGCCAGGTCGCTTTCGTCGGTGGCCCTGTACCAGGAAATCGCAGCCGACCCGTCGGGAATAGAGTCGAAGCTGAGCTGTAGCGCGCCCGCGTAGTCGCCCCGGCGCGTCTCCTCGCCGGTCAGGTCGAACACGACGTGGCGCCCCCCGACCGCGGTCAGCGTCATCAGGCGGTACGGGTGGACGTCGACACGCCCCCCGTCGACGATCGCGGAGCCTGCGGCGTTCCAGAAAAACTGGCGCCCGACCCGCACGTCGGTGGCCGGAAGCATCTCCCGCTTGTCGAGATAGAGGTAGTAGAGCCGCCCCTCGAACGCTTCGCCGTTCCGGATGTCGCCCGACAGTCTCCCGTATCCGCTCACGGTGAGCGTTCCGTCGTTGTCGAGCCCCCGCACGAGCGCGCGCAGGTATTGCTGGGCCAGAACCCGGTCCTTGCCGGACTCGTCCGAGAACGCCATGATCTGCGTGGAGGATCGCCCGCTCAGGACGGGGCCCTCGGCGGCCGCGGGCGCGGCGACGAGCAGGACGAGCAACAGCGACGCCAGGCCCTTGCCCAGTTTCATCCGGATCGACTCCCTTGAGATCCCGGCCATCAGGCCTCCGCCTGCGCAGTTTGATCGGCCCGTTTCCGGAAGGCGGCGGCTTCCTGGCACAGCCCCCCGATCAACTGTGACAGCTCGCCTGTCGCATCCGACAACCCGTTCATCCCCCGGACCGAGGATTGCGCGATCTCGGCCACGTGGCGCATCGACAGCACCACCTGCTCGTTCGCGCTGGTCTGCTGGTTCGTGGCCATCGAGATCTGGGCGCTGGCCTCGGATGTGGTCTCGATCCGGTGGATGATCTCCTCGAAGGCGGAGGAGATCTCCTGCACCAGCTGCTGCCAGGATTCCATCTCGACGGTTCCCTCGCCCGTGACCCGCGAGGAATCGCGGGCCGCCGACTGGATTTCGGACACGATCGAGCGGATCGTCTCGGTCGATTCCCGCGTCTTCTCGGCCAGCCGCCGGACCTCGGAAGCGACGACTGCGAAGCGGCGCCCGTTCTCGCCCGCCGCCGCCGACTCGATCGCGGCGTTCAGCGCCAGCAGGTGGATCTCGCCCGCGATCTCCCGGATGATCGTCACAACTTTCCCGATCTCGACGGACTTCTCGTTGAGCAACGACGTCTTCTCGGAGATATTCAGGATCTTGTTACGGAGGCTGTCGGTGGCCGATACGCCCGCCTTCCCGAGCTGCGTCCCTTTGCGGGCGACGTCGACCGAGTCGGCCGCGGTCTTCTGGACGTCGCCGGCGTTCCGGGCGATCTGGTGCGAGGTCCGCGACAGCTCTTCCATCGTGGCCGTGATCTCGGAAACCGAGGAGGCCTGGGTCGTCGTGTTCTGCGCCTGGTCCCGAATGACCCCGGCGACTTTCTCGCCGAACGACCCGAGGCGGTCGCTGCTCTGGCCGATCCGGTCGAGGATCCCGCGCAGGCCGCCGGTCATGGCGTTGAACGCATGGGCCAGCTCCCGGATCTCCTCGATCTTCCCGTCGTCCTCGGGTACCTGGACGTCGAGATCCCCGGCGGCGATCTGACGGGCCGACGCAGACAGGCGCGACAAGCCGGCGCTGATCCGCTGCGACATTTTGTAGGCGACCAGCAGCGCCACCAGGAGCATCACCAGTCCGGCCAGCGCGATCTTGCGGGCAAGGTTCGCGAGGCTTGCCGTCTCCCGCGTGTAGTTGATGCCGAGCTGAAGCGTGCCGAGTTTCTTCCCTTCTTCTTCGACGGGAACGGTGAACTCGAGGACGACGCCTTTCTTCCAGGGAACCGTCCGCTCGATGATCTTCATGGTCCCCGTCCCCTTGCCCGGGGGCGGGGTCCACTTCTTCCCGTCGAGCTCCTGTTCGCTGTGGGCGATCACGGTGTCTTTGGCGTCGATGACGGCCGCGTAGGACACCGAAGGGTCGCGCCAGGCGAGATCCTGGAGGTACTTCGAGAAGTAGGCCTTGTCTCCTTCGGCGAACCGGTCCGCCGCATCGCCTTCGAACGCGGTGAGCAGCCCCCGTCCCCGCTCCCGGATCGACTCGACCAGCGTCTTGCGGGCAAGGTCGTAGGCCGCCCAGGACAGGAAGACGGTAACGCCCAGGATCAGGAGGGCGAACGCCGCCATCTGTCGTGCCGCCAGCCGGTTCCAGTATTTGCTGCTTGCCATGGTTTATCCCCGCATCGGCCGCTATTCGCCGCTGACTTTCCGGAAATAACTGCAGTAGTTCTTGCCGTCCCTGAACTCGTACTTCGCCCGGATTTCCGCACCCGCGGCGAGCTTGCCATACCGGAACTTGTCGATGACCAGTTCGTTCGTGACGTGCAGCTTGATCTCCTTGTCTTTCCGGAGATCCTTGACGGTGGCCTCGACCGATTTCCCGTCGGACGCGATATCGAAACGGACGACGACCCCGACGATCTTCTGATCCTCGAGGGCGGAAACCGTCCGGACGCCGCCCAGGAGAAGCGCAACGGACAGGAGGGCACACGCCAGCGGGGATTGGAAGGAGCGTTTCATCAGTCCGGATCCCGCCCTTCCACCATCACCTTGCGGATGACGTCGCGCCACACGACCGGATCGTCGACCGCTTTCGTGGAGCCGAAGGGAAGATAGACGAGCTTCGCCTCGACCTCGATCTCGCGCCGCCCATCCCCGGGAACGAGAATCTCGTAGCTCTCGGCCACCTGCCGGAGCGGGGGCAACGCCGTATCGATGATCATGGCCGCCTTCTGGAAGGGGCCCCTTCCCATCTTGTCGCCCCGCGCATAGTTCTGGGGGATCGGCATGTAGCTCTTTTCGCTGAAGAAGAATTCCTTGCCGTCGGGCGTCTTCGCCGTGACGTCGAGGATCAGCCGCGTCGTGGTCGGACAGCCATCGGGAATGGGGTGCCCGGCCCTGTTGGTCATCCGCACCGAGACCCGGATCTTCGGGGTAAGCTTTCCGCCGGTCCCGGCCTCGGCCTTCTGGTCCTCGACCATGAGCATCGGCGTGGCGTCGACGGCGAAATCAAGCGCAGCCTTGATCATGACGGGATTCCGGTAGCTCGAGATGTCGTGCCCGAGTTCGGAGCGCCGCATGTGGCAATCCTGGCAGCTCTCGTCGCCCCCCCGGGCCTTGTAGTCGAAGAGGTAGGAGCCGTAGACCGTGGGGCACTGGGTCGGGTTGTCGCGCTCGAGTTGCGGCCCGAGCCCGTGGCACTGCCCGCACTGGAGCGAATCGTCCTGGATCGGGCTCTGCTTGATGTAGGGAAATTTCCCCGCGGGGTGCGGCTTGTCGGCCGCCGCCCCGTAGATGGCCCGGGCAGGCGCATACCCGTCGGTCCACTTGTGGACGATGGCGTTCCGGTTATGGCAGATGAGGCAGTTGACGGACAACTGGGAAAGTTTGCCCTCGATGGCCTTCGCCTTCCGCTCGTCCTTGCGCTTGTTGGCGTCCCGCCAGGCGATGATATCGCCGACGAGCTCCCGCGCGACGCTGTCCTCGGCATCGGCGAGCTGGGGAAGGTGGCATTTCGCGCAGCCCATGAGGTGCTCGACCTTGACATCAGCGGGGCTCTCGAGCTTGGTGTAGGGCCACTCCTCCCGCGCGATGTCGAAGATCGTCATGATCGCCAGCGCCTTGCGCCCGACCCGCCTTTTCCCGAGGATCGGCTCGGAGTGGGCCGACCGGTCCCACGCGTGGTAGACCTTCGCGTGGCAGTCCTCGCAATGGCGCGAGTCGTACATCGCCGAAAGCTCGGCGATGGTCTTCGCCTTCCCCTTCCGGGCAACGAGCGTGTTGTCCCACCCGATCCCGGCCGGCTCCGGCCTGCCCGGCGCAGGCAGGAGGAGCAGAACGAGGCCGGCGAGAAGCGCCAGCTTTGCGATGCGTCCCGACAAAGACATGGGGCTACCGCTCCTCGATGGTCACGTCCCGGTTCGTCTCGTAGAGCAGGATGCCGCCGGTATCGGGCGAGTCATCGGCGCTCAACTGCCGAAGCGTCACATGCACCTCGAGCTCGGACAGGAGCTTGGCGCCCTTCCCCCTGCCGCCGGTATCCGCGTCGAGCGTGAAGTCGAATTTCTCGCGGATCTGGTCGTTTGGAGGCAGGGCGGTGTCCTCGAGGATGCCGGTCTTCTCGAAGGCCGCGCGTCCCATCTTGCCGCCCCGGCCGAAGCGCTGCGGGACCTGCATGTAGATCTTGCGCTGGGAGAAGAGCTGGTCGCCGTCGCTGTTCTTCGCCGTCACGGTCAGCACGAGCCGGTGGTTGGAGGAGATGCTGTCGGGGAGGGAATGCCCCGTCCGGTTGGTCATGCTCACGTCGACGACGACCCGCGGGACGTCCTGACGGCCGTCGCGCCAGAAGAAGCCGTGCGTCTGCGTCGTCACGTCGAGCGTCTGCTTGATCATTTCGGGATCGGACAGCGGCTTGGTCTCGTGCCCGATCTTGTTCTTCCGCATGTGGCAGTCTTGGCAGGTTTCCTTGCCCCCGTGCGACCGGTAAGCGTAGATATAGCTGCCGTAGAGCGTCGTGCACTGGTTGGGGTTGGCCAGGTCGAGGTTGGGGCCGAGCCCGTGGCACTGGCCGCACAGGATCGACTCTCCCATGATCGGGCTCTTCTTCAATACCGTGAATTCCTTGCCGGGGTGCACCCCGTCCTTGGTGCCGTAGATCTCGTTCGCCTTGGCGTACCCGTCGGCCCACTTGTGGATAAGCGCGTTCCGGTTGTGGCAGATCGTGCAGCCGACGTTCAGCGACTTGAGCGTGTCGGACGCCTTGTCGGCCGCCGCCTGGTCCTTCCGGTCGAGCGCGCCTTGCCGTTCGGAAAGCGCGGACACGATCTCCTGCGCCACGGAGTCCTCGGCTTCGGCCAATTGGGGGAGGTGGCACTTGGCGCATTCCATCAGGTGCTCGATCCGGACGTCGCCCGTTCCCTTGACGCCGGAATAGCGCCACTTCATCAGGCCGTCCTGGATGTAGGCCCAGAAGCCGTCAGCCGTGCGCCCCGAACCGAAGATGGCGGAGAAGTGCGACGACTTCCGCCACTGGTCGTAGATTTCCTTGTGGCACTCGGCGCAGGGGGCCGAGTCGTACATCGCGGCCAGCTCGGCGATCGTCCGTGCCTTGCCCTTCTTCGCCGCGATGCCCTCGTTCCACCCGATGCCCGCCTTTTCGGCATGCGCGGGCGACCAGCCGATGAGCCCGAAGGCAATCAGGGAGATAAGGACGATCCTTCGCGTCATGGCGCCATGCTCCTCGTCGTGTTCTTTTCGAATCCTGTCGGCTAGCATCCGTCGATCCCCTCCGCGGCCGTCGCCTGCTCCACCTCGACGGCGGTCCCGGCGGGAAGGCCGGTCGCCTTCCCCCTGATGATCGCGAACGTCGCTTCTTCCGGGCTCGAGGTCATCACCCGTCCGCGAACCACGACGACCCCGCCGGAGCGGATCTCGACGTCGCGCATTCCTGCGGGGAACGCAGACCCTTCTCCGTTTTCGAATCGGACAACCAGCTTTTCGGGCTCGGAGGAAATGACCTTGGCGGGAATCCCCCCGGCCAGAGCCGAACCGGGCGTCCAGGTGAATGCAAGCAACAGACTAGCAAACAAAACCGCAGCTCTTCCCATCGGCGTGCCCTCCCGATCGATTGCGCGACGTCCCGACAGGGGTATACATCGGACACGATCGTAATAAACTTTAGTGGGATTACAATAATGAGAACGCGGGATAATTATGCCAAACAATGAGGTTTATAGCACTTTGCCCCGGGCATCGAATGCTCCTTGGAAATGCCGGAGGGCGGGCGTTTCGCCGCCCTCGACCGCGACGACATCGAAGCGCGCCTCGGTCCAGCCCGAGGGTCCGATCTCGGCCAGGTAGCGACGCGCCGCCCGGGCGACGCGCAGCCGCTTGAGGACGCCGACCGAGTCCTCGGGCGTCCCGAACGCATCGCTTTCGCGGTAACGCACCTCGACGAAGACGAGCGTCCCGCCGTCGCGCGCGACCAGGTCGATCTCGCCCCCGCCCGTCCGGACATTCCGCCCGACGATCGTCATGCCGAGCGATTCGAGGTAACCTGCCGCCGCCCCTTCGGCTTCCCGTCCCGCGGCGTGGCGCGGATCGGGCGGCGCGCTCATGCGACCACCCCCCGGAAGGTGCGTCGGTGGATCGGGCAAGGTCCCAGGAGGCCGATCGCGGCGTAGTGATCCCGGGTCGGATAGCCCTTGTGGGCGGCGAAGCCGTATCCGGGGTAGAGCCGGTCGAACGCGCACATCGATGCGTCGCGCGTCACCTTGGCAAGGATGGAAGCCGCCGCCACCGACCGGCACCGCGCATCCCCCTTGACGAGCGGCTGTTGCGGAAGATCGAACGGGACGGGAAAGGTGCCGTCGACATAAAGGAAGTCGGGCACGACGGAAAGCCGCTCGACCGCCCGCCGCATCGCGAGCAGCGACGCCTGCAGGATGTTGATCGTGTCGATCTCTTGGGGGGAGGCTTCGGCGATCGCATAAGCGACCGCGTCGGCAACAATTATGGAAAAGGCCCTTTCCCGCGCTTTGGGGGAAAGGGCCTTGGAATCGCGAATCGCGGGGTGGTCGTACCCCTCGGGGAGAATCACGGCGGCGGCGACGACCGGTCCCGCCAGCGGCCCGCGACCGGCTTCGTCGACTCCGGCCGGCGCGAAAAAACCGTTCGCGCGCGCCCGGGCTTCGAAACCCTCGGGCAAGGAGCTTATGCTATTCGGCGCTTTCGGGAGCGGCCGGCTCGATCGTCTCCGTGGCGGTGCCCTGCGACGGGACGGCGACGTGCTTCTTGGAGAGCCAGTCCTTCTTTTCCTTGATGCGCGCCTTCTTGCCGGACACCTCGCGGAGGAAGAACAGCTTGGCGCGGCGGACGTCGCCCCGTTTCTTGATCTCGATCTTCTCGATCAGCGGGGAATGCATCGGGTAGGTGCGCTCGACGCCGACGCCATAGGACTCTTTCCGCACCTTGAAGGTGGAGGAGATGCCGCCGCGGTGGAAGCCGATGACGATACCCTCGAAGTACTGGATGCGTTCCTTGTCGCCTTCCTTGATGCGCGAGTAGACGCGAACCGTGTCGCCGGCGTTGAACGCCGGGAAATCGGTGCGCAGATTGGCCTGTTCGAGTTCCTGCAGGAGATTCATTGTCTTCACCTTCCTAGATTCGGTCACCATTCAAAATGAGACCTGTCAATTTATTACAGGCGGCTGGGAGTGTCAAGAGACAGAATGTATTTCCGGACGGTCCGGCGGTCGAGCCCCGTCTTGCGTGCGACTTCCTCGTAGCTCCCGAACCGGCGATGGAGCATCGCGCAGTAGCGCGCGAGAAGCGTCCCCGCATCGAGGGCCGCGTCCCGGACCCCGGCGAGGAGCGCATCGTCCTCCGTCCCGGCGGAGGGAACCGCCTCGCGCCCCTCGTACCGCCCCGTGAGGATCACCCGCTTCACCGCCTGCTCCAGCTCCCGGACGTTGCCCGGCCAAGGGTAATCGGGCGAAATCCCGTCCCGCAAGGCCGCCATGACCAGCCGCTCCTCCCGGCCCGACGCCGCCGGGTCCAGCCGGGACAGGATGCTCGACACCAGGCGCCCGAGCTCACCGGGATCCTCCCGAAGCCGCTGCCGGAGCGTCGGGAGCGTGATCTCGTCGGAGCAGAGCCGGTAATAGAGGTCTTCCCGGAAGCGCCCTTCCCGCATGAGGTCGCCCATCGGCCGGTTGGTCGCGGCGACGATGCGCCCCTCGAACCGGCACGTCTCGTGGCTGCCGACGGGGAAGTACGTCCGGTCCTGCAGGACGTGGAGCAGCTTGATCTGGACCGGCACGGCTGCATCGCCGATCTCGTCGAGGAAGATCACCCCGTTGGGCTGGCAACGTCCGAACAGCCCCTCGTGCGACTCGATGGCGCCGGTGAACGCCCCCTTGCGATGCCCGAACAGCTCGGACTCAAGGACGCTTTCCGCATACTGGGACAGGTTGATCGCCACGAAGTTGCGAGTGAAGCTTTCGGCGAAACGGCCCCGCGCGGCGTCGAACGGGATGAACCCAGAGCGACCGATCGCAGACGCCGCCGCCCCTTTCCCTGTCCCGGTCTCCCCGAGCAGGAGGACGGGAAACTCGGTCATCCGGTCGCGCAGCCCGGATTCAAACCAGCGGATATCGTGCGTGAACACGCAGTTCCAGAGCCGCTCGCGCAGCTTCCGCATCGCGGGCGATGAACCGACCAGTCCGTCCCGGACGAAGTGGAACGCCCGCCGCATCTGGTAGAAGAGCGCCAGGTGCCGCCCCGCCTCTTCCGGGTCGAACCCGAATCCCGACAACTCGCGCATCGCCTCGCCTGCGAACGGGGCGGCGACCGGCGCATCGCCCTTCCCGGACTGGGCGCGGATCAGGGCGTCGAATGCGTCGGCATGACGATGGAACAGGTGGAACAGGACCGCGGTCCGGATCGTCTCCCCGCGCGTTCTCCCATAGCCGCGAACGTCAGCGCACCCGGCCCGCTGCAGGCGGCCGATCCGCTCCCCGACCCGGGCAATCGCCGCGTCGAGCACCGCGCCGGGCGTCGCGCCGGGGTCCGCGCCGCCGATCCTGACGTCGAGGTCGTCGCGCGCCTGCCCGAAGGGGTTGGCGAAGGCCGCCTGCGCGACCATTTCCAGGAAGCGCCAGTCGTCCGGATCGAGCGGGTCTCGCAATGACATGCATTTCATGTACATCGCCTGGACATTCCATGTCAACCCGTTCTCCGGGTTGCAGGAGGCCCCGGCGGCTGCCAAAGACGATATTTCTTTGATAACAGATGGTTGCCATCCTCACGCACGATCCGGCACGTTCCGTGACTTATCCGGGACCAGAGCCCCGATCACGGGCTCCACCCTGGAAGCCGAGGAGACGAAACCGATGAAACGAGCGATCGCCGCGATCATGGCCGCCACCACGTTCGCGGCCCCCTGGACGACATGCACGGGCGCGGAGGCCGGGGCGTTCGGGGGGCTGGTCGACTTCCACTGCCACGTCGCCGGCATCGGCGCCGGCGGCAGCGGATGTTTCGTCTCCCCGCGGATGCGGCGCAGCTGGAAATACCGGATCTACCTGAAGGCGTTCGGGATCACGCAGGCGGATCTGCTCCGGGAGGGAGACGGCCTCGTGCTCCGGCGGCTCTCCGAAATGCTCGACGGCTCCCGCCGGGTTTCCGCTGCCGTGGTGCTTGCGCTGGACGGCGTCGTCGACGAACGCGGGGAGCTCGACCGCTCCCGGACCGAGATGTACGTCCCGAACGACTTCGTCCGGGACGGCGTTCGCCGCTACCAGAATCTCCTCTACGGGGCGAGCGTCAACCCGTACCGAAAAGACGCCATCGCGCGGCTGGAGGAGGCTTCCCGGGACGGCGCCGTCCTGGTCAAGTGGCTACCCTCGATCCAGGGGATCGATCCGGCCGACCCGCGCCTGATCCCTTTCTACCTCCGGATGAAGGCGCTCGGCCTGCCGCTCCTGACGCACACCGGCTCGGAAAGCTCGTTCACTTGTTCCGACGACCGGCTGTCCGACCCGGAGCGGCTCCGCCTCCCCCTCCGCCTGGGCGTAACCGTCATCGCCGCCCACGCCGGGGGCGGAGGCCGCAACGGCGGCGAGAAGAACGTCGACCGATTTCTCCGCCTCGCCCAAGAATACGCAAACCTGTACGCCGACATCTCGGCGCTGACCCAGGTCAACCGCGCTTCCGCGATCCCCCACCTCATGTCCCGGCCGGAGCTGCGCGGACGACTCGTCTACGGGTCGGACATGCCGCTCCCAAACACCGGGATCGTCACGGCCTGGGCCTTTCCGCTCCGGCTATCGCCCGCCCGGATTCGCGCGATCGGGCGCATCGAAAACCCATGGGACCGGGACGTCGCGCTCAAGGAGGCGCTCGGGATGTCTTTCCTTTCGGTCAATTAGGCAGGGGCGAACATGACTGCTTTCCGTTATCATTCCCCGATGGACGCAACGATCAATCAATCTTCCGCCAACCCGCGCGGCGCCTTCGCCGCGATGGGCGGCGCCTATTTTCTCGGCACCTATAACGACAACTTCTTCAAGCAGGCGGTCATGCTGATCGCCGTGGGGGCGGGGCGCACCGAGTTCCAGGGACGGGCTGCGCTCGCTTTCCTTCTGCCGTTCGTCCTGTTCGCCGCGCCGGCAGGCTGGGCGGCCGACCGCTTCGAAAAACGCAGCGTGGTCGTCATCGCGAAGGCGACCGAGCTGCTCGGCGCCGCGGTGGGCGCGGCCGGCCTGATCACGGGCAACCTTTGGCTGATGTCGGGCATGGTCGGGCTGATGGGGCTGCAATCGTGCTTTTTCAGCCCCGCGCTCAACGGGTCGATCCCCGAGCTGTTCGCCGGAGAGCGCGTCACGCGCGTCAATGCCGTCTTCCGGCTGCTCGTCACCATGGGCATCCTCGTAGGCACGGCGGCGGCGGGGATCGTGCTCGACCTTCCGGGCGCGCCGATCCTGGGTGCGGCCTTCGGGCGCGGGGCGCTCGCCGCCGCCATCATGGCCGTCGGCGCCATCGGTCTCGCCGTCAGCTTCGGCGTTCCCCGGCGCCCGGCTGCAGATCCGGCGCGTTCCTTCCCGTGGACGGGTCCGATCGATACGTTGCGCGAATTGCGGCGGGCGTCCGCCGACCGGCTGCTCGGCACGATCATCGGCGCCGACGTCTTCATCTGGTCGCTCGGCGCGCTCCAGCTTCTGCTGATCAACCCGATGGGGCTGCTCCAGTTCCACCTGTCGAAGCAGCACACGAGCTTCCTCGTCGCTTCCCAGATGATCGGCATCGGCCTCGGCGGGATGCTCGCGGCACGCCTCGCGAAAGGGGCACGCTGGCACCGGGTACTCGCCCCGGCTGGCCTCGCCATGGCGGTCTTCCTCGGGGGCATATTCTCGCTCCCCTCGCTGCCCGCCGGCTGGCAGCTCCCGCTGCTCTACCCGCTGCTCGCGCTCGTCGGCGCCGGCGGCGGCCTCGTCATGATCCCTTGCGAGAGCTTCCTCCAGGTGCGGCCCGCGCCCGAGCGCAAGGGCGCCGTCTGGGCCAGCGCCAACTTCGCGGTGTTCCTCGGCATGGCGATCGCCAGCGGCCTGTCCAACCTCCTCAACCGGGTGCTGCTCCCCACGCAGTCGTTCGGGCTCCTGGCGATTTCGGCGATCCTCTTCGCCCTCCTGATCGCCCCGGCGCTCCGGAAGGGGGAAGCCCGATGAATCGCCTGCTGCTTGGGCTCGTGCGCGCCATCCTCTCCCTGCGCTACCGGGTCCGGGTCGAGGGGCTGGACGCCTTGGAAGGAAAGCCGTTCCGCGGCTGCCTGATCCTGCCCAACCACCCGGCGCTGGTCGACCCGCTGATCGTGCTGTCCAACCTTTACCCAGCGCTGGAACCCGCGACGCTGGCCGACCGCGACCAGATGAAGGGGCGCCTGCTCGGGGCACTCGCGCGACGGCTGCGCATCCACACGATTCCCGACCCCGCGGTCTACGGCGAATCCTGCCGGGCCGATGTCGAAGCAGGGCTGCGCGCCTGCGCCGCCGACCTCAAGAGCGGCCGGAATGTCCTGATCTACCCCGCCGGACGCATCATGCGGAGCAAACGGGAAGAGCTTCGCGCCGCAAGCGCGGTCGACACCCTCCTGGCCGAAGTCCCCAACGCCCGGCTTCTCGTCGTCAAGACGACGGGCTTGTGGGGCAGCGGCTTCAGCTTCGCCGGCGGGAAATACCCCGACTTCGGCGCCGCCGTCTCGCGGGGGATCAAGGGCGTGCTCGCGGGCGGCCTCTTCTTCGCCCCCCGCCGCCCCGTCACGATCGCCGTGACCGAGCCCCCCCTCCTGCGCACCGAGGGGCGGCTCGCGCTCAACCAGGCGCTCGAAGCGATTTACAACCAGGACATTCCCCCCGCGACCTACGTCCCCTACTCGCCTTTCGAGAAAGGGGGCGTCCGGGAGATGCCCGACCTCGAAAAGTCACGGACGGCAGGCGACGCGAGCGGCGTGGCGACCGACATCCGGGAGAAGGTTCTGGAATCCCTTCGCGAAATGTGCGGCGTCGACGCTATCCGAGACGACCTGTCACTCTCCCGCGACCTCGCCATGGATAGTCTCAAGAAGCTCGAGCTGCTGCTCTTCATCGAGGGGGCGTTCGGGAAATCGGTACGCGACCCCGAATCGCTCCAGACCGTCGCCGATGCCCTGCTCGCCGCGGCGGGTCAGCTGGTCGAGGCGCCGCCGGAGCTTTCGCTCGTGCCCGGAAGCTGGTTCGCCAACGGCGACCGCGCCCCGGCCATCCCCGAGGGCGACACGATCCCCGAGGTGTTCCTGCGCATGGCCGCGCTTGGCCCGGACTGCCCTGTGCTCGCCGACCAGACCTCCGGCGTGAAGCGCTATCGCGACCTCGTCCTGGGCATTCTTGCCCTGAAGCCCGAGATCGAGAAGCTCGAGGGCGATTACCTGGGGCTCATGTTCCCGGCCAGCGCCGGCGTCGGCGTCCTCTATCTCGCGACGCTGTTTGCGGGCAAGACGCCGGTGATGCTCAACTGGACCGTGGGCGAGCGCAACCTGGCGCACGCGCTCGACCTGCTGAAGATCCGGCACATCCTGACCGCCGGTGCCCTCCTCCGGAAGCTCCGGGAGCAGGGGATCGCGCTCGACGGCCTGGCGGACCGGTTCCTGACGGTCGAGAGCCTCGCCCCGCGGATCGGCAAAGGCGCCAAGGTCAAGGCACTCCTTCGGAGCCGTCTCTCCTGGCGCTCCCTGCGGCACGCCAAGATCCCGGCGACGGCCGTCGTGCTTTTCACCAGCGGCAGCGAAAACCTGCCCAAGGCCGTCCCGTTGACGCACGGGAACCTACTCGCCAACCTGCGCGACGTCCTTTCCATCGTCGAAGTCACGCCGCAGGATCGGCTCCTTTCCATGCTGCCTCCCTTCCACAGCTTCGGGCTGACGGGCAACCTGCTGCTGCCGCTCCTCTCCGGCCTCCCCGCCGCCTTCCACCCGAACCCCACGGAAGGGCCGGCACTCTCGAAGCTGTGCGAGGCTTACCGGGCAAGCATCCTGATGGGAACCCCCACGTTTTTGAAGGGCATCGTCCAGGCTGCCGGCGACGCGCAGCTGGCGACGCTTCGCCTGGTCGTCACCGGCGCGGAAAAATGCCCTGAAGCGCTTTACGAGACGATTTCACGCCGCAAGCCAGATCTCGTCGTGCTCGAAGGGTACGGGATCACCGAGTGCAGCCCGATCGTCAGCGTGAACCGGGTCGAGGATCCGCGTCCCGGCACGGTCGGAAAGCTGCTCCCAGGCGTCGAGGGGGTGCTGAAAGATCCGGAGGGGAGCGGCCGGGCGCCCGAAGGAATGCCGGGGATGCTGCTCGTCCGCGGGAAGAGCATCTTCGGAGGATATCTGTTCCACGACGGCCCTTCCCCGTTCGAACGGTTTGAAGGCAAGGATTGGTACCGTACGGGCGACCTGGTCCGCAGGAACCCCGATGGCAGCCTCGTCTTCGCCGGGCGCCTGAAACGGTTCGTCAAGATCGGGGGCGAGATGGTGAGCCTGCCGGCCATCGAGGAAGTGCTGGTCGCCCGCTTCCAGGGCGCCGAGGCGTCGGAGCCGGAGATCGCGGTGGAATCGGACGGAAGCGAGGAACAGCCCGAGTTGATCCTGTACACGACCCGCAACGTCGATCGGGAAACCGCCAACGCCGCGATTCGCGAGGCGGGATTGAGCCCGATCCATCATGTGAGGAAAGCTGTGCGGCTCGAAAAAATCCCGCTGCTGGGCACGGGGAAGACCGACTACCGGGCCTTGAGGACGCAAAATTCCTGATGGAGACCGGCTCCGGTTACCCCCCCACGGGAAGCGTAAGGGAAATCGGCGGCGAATCGCTTCCGAAATATCGGTTCGCGAAGTCCGCCCTCCCCCGGGGAAGCCATCCGGGGACTGCGTAGTACCGGTCAAGGACCTGCCTGAGGACGACGTCCCGGTACCGATCGTAGCGAAACCCCCGGCCCATCACGAGGTGGAACATCGCCCCTTCCACCGAGACATCCGCCAGGGCAACCGAATCGAAATACGGGAGATAGTCCTCCCGCTTCTGCGGCCCCTTGCACACGACCAGGACGTTTCCGTGGTTGATCGCCCGGAAGTCCATCCAGAGATCATCCTGCCGCCCGTGGATCGACCCCGGTCCGAAAACGAACACGTAACACTTCATGTGGCTCCCGAGGATATTCGCAACTCCGTAGCTGGTGCTTGCCAGCCGGTAATCCCGTTCGAGCGGAGCCAGCCGCTTCCCGAGTTCGTCCGTGCGCAGGAGGAACACCATGTCCTGGTAGAAGGGCGCTTTTTCCCACGCCTGCAGGGGGATCGCCAATGCCACCGCCAGGATAACCAGGTGCAATGCGGTGAATAGCGCCACCCGTTTCGACATGCGGGAGAGCTCCTCCTTCTCCGGAAGCAGGAAGAGCAGCACAAACAGGAACGGGTAGAAGGCGAGCGCCCAGTGGAGGCCGACGCTTTGCGCGGTCGATACGCCCAGAAATACCGCCATGGCCGACAGGTAGAGCACCCCGAAGAGCGCCAGCCGGTCTTCCCGCACCCGGCGCGCCCAGCGCCCTCCCTGCCGAAGGAACACGGACACAACGGGCGGTGTCATCAAGTAAACCTGGATCAGCAGATGTGTGCCGATGGTCTTCGCGCCGAAATGGGCATCCCCGTTGCGGTTGAACAGATTGAAGACCAGGTTGTTCCAGTCGTGCGCGTGGTTCCACCAGAGGTTCTGGGCGACCGCGGGCAGCAGTCCGACTCCCATCATCAGCATCCCGGGCAAGCTGGGGCGGTCCTTCCGCGCCAGGCACCAGTAGGCCAGGTATCCGAAGCCGAGAAGGACGGCGATGTACTTCGACAGGAATGCGCCGCCGAGCGCGAGCCCGGACAGCAGGTAATCTTGGAGGGTGCCCCGCGTCAGCGCCCGGTAGAACAGGAATGCGGACAGGAACGAGAAAAAGAACAGCGGCGTGTCGGTCGTCACGATCACGAAAAGGACGTTCAGGGGGGAAAGCAGATAGAAGATCGTCACCAGGCATGCGCGCTCTTCGTCGCGGCCGCGCAGGAGCAGGTAGATCATGGCGCCGACCGCGCTCGACATCAGGATCGCGGGAAGACGGACCGCCAGCGGTCCGTCGCCGAGCATCAAGGCGAGCGACATCACCCACCCGATCATCGGCGGATGGTCGTAATACCCGGCGGCGACGACCTTCCCGAACATCCGATAGTACGCTTCGTCGGTAGTCAGCGGGACGACGTAGCCCAAGACGCACTTGACGACGAGCGCCCCGAGGAAGACCAGGAGAAGCGACGACTTTTTGCCGGACATTCCGACCTCCGCCGGATTCGGATGGCACGGCCTGCTTCACGACGTCTTGGATGCAGAATGGAGGAAAAGGTTCAGCGATGGTGGAGCGAGGTCAGGTCGGGGCGTTTCAGCGCCGTGCGGCGGGCGCTCTCTTCCGCGCGCCATTTCCGGATCGCCTGGTGGTTGCCGGAAAGCAGCACCTCGGGAACCGCATGCCCCCGGAAAACGGGAGGGCGAGTGTAGTGCGGCGCCTCGAGCAGGCCGTCGGAAAAGGAGTCGTTCAGCGCCGCCCCGGGATCGCCCAGCACCCCGGGCAGGAAGCGGGTCACCGCGTCGATCAGCACCAGCGCGGGAAGTTCGCCGCCCGTCAGCACGAAATCGCCGATCGAGATCTCCATGTCGGCCAGGTGGTCGGCCACTCGCTGGTCGACCCCCTCGTAGCGGCCGCAAATCAGGATGAGGTGGCTTTCCTCTTCGGCCAGCCGATTCGCGAGGGCGGGCGACAGCCGTTCGCCCGACGGGGACATCAGCACGACCTTGCCGGCGCCGAACCGCTCGCGGACCGACTCGACGGCCGCGAAGATCGGCTCGGGCTTCATCACCATCCCGCCGCCGCCCCCGTAGGGCGGCTCGTCGGTCACCCGGTGCTTCCCCTCGGCGAATTCGCGGATGTCGTGGAGATCGACGGTCAGCTGCCCCCGCTCGCGCGCCTTCCCGAGGATGCTGCAGTCGAGCGGCCCCGAAAAGATGGCGGGGAAAAGCGTCAGGACGTCAAACCGCATCGATCCACCCCTCGGGCGGCGACACCCGGATGCGCCGACTCGGGATGTCGACCTCCCGGACGAACGCCTCGATCAGCGGAAGGAACGCTTCGCCGCCGTCCGTGCGCCGCACCTGCAGCCAGTCGTGCGCAGGACCCGGCATCACGTCGGCCACCTTGCCGATGACGCCGCCGTCCTCGCCCACCATTTCGCATCCGATGAGGTCGTTGACGTAGTATTCCCCCGCGTCGGGCTCGGGCAGCTCGTCGCGCGGAACGGCCGCCTCGGCTCCCATCCAGCTTTGCGCCGCCTCGACGGAATCGATGCCTTTCAAATGAAAAACGGCGCAGCCGCGAACGCGCTGCGCCGAAATCACTTCGAACGTTTGTTGACGCCGGGCAGCCCCTTCGGTGGCGGGGGCGGACAACCGGACGTTCTTCACCTGCCGCATCCCGGACGGGTCGCCGGAAAACAGGTTGACCTTCAACTTGCCCGAGACGCCATGCAGCCCGACGACGCGCCCGACGGCGATCAAAGCATCGGTCACGGCGTCACGCGGGCGGGAATCAGGCCGACTTTGCCGCCGCCTTCGTCGCCAGCTTGGCGTCGATGTATTTCTTCCAGATGCCGGCCTTCTGCATCAAGGACTTGACGGTCTCGGTGGGCTGCGCGCCTTCGTTCAGCCACTTGAGGGTCGCCGCCTCGTCGATGAGGAACCCGGCAGGGTTATCCTGGGGGGTGTAGGTGCCGAGCCGCTCGATGAACCTGCCGTCGCGCGGCGAGCGGGAGTCGGCAACGATAACACGGTAGGAAGGGGACTTGGTGCGCCCCGTACGGGTCAGACGGATCTTGACGGACATGAAACAACCTCCTGGTTCATTTGAGAGTTTTCCAATCTATCACAAAAGCTACCGAAAGAATGGCATGTGACGGCCCAGGCGCCCCTTGGGCACCTTGGAGAGCCGCTTGATCATGTCTTCGGCCTGCTGGAAATTCTTGAGCAGCCGGTTGACGTCCTGGACGGTGGTGCCGCTGCCGGCGGCGATCCGCTTGCGGCGGCTGCCGTTGATCACCTTGGCGTTGGCGCGCTCTTCGCGGGTCATCGAGTCGATGATGGCCACGGTGCGCTTGAGCTCGTTCTCGTCGGGGGCGGCTTCCTTGAGCTGCTTGATCTTGCCGCCCAGCCCCGGGATCATCCCCATGATCTCTTCCATCGACCCCATCTTGCGCATGCGCTGGAGCTGGTCGCGGAAGTCCTCGAGCGTGAACTGGTTCTTGCGCAGCTTGCGCTGGAGGTCGCGTGCCTCTTTCTCGTCGATCTGGTCTTGCGCCTTCTCGACGAGCGTAAGGATGTCACCCATGCCCAGGATGCGCGAGGCCATGCGCTCTGGGTAGAACGGCTCGAGCGCGTCGAGTTTCTCGCCCACGCCGACGAACTTGACCGGGGCGCCGGTGACGGCCCGGATCGAGAGCGCCGCGCCGCCGCGGGCGTCGCCGTCCATCTTGGTCAGGACGACGCCGGTGAGCGACAGCTTGGCATGGAAGCTCTTGGCGACGTTGACCGCGTCCTGGCCGGTCATTCCGTCGGCGACGAGCAGGATCTCGGACGGGTCGACCGCGGCCTTGATGCGGGCGAGCTCTTCCATCAGCGGCTCGTCGATGTGGAGGCGGCCGGCGGTGTCGAGCAGCACGACGTCGTAACCGTTGAGCTCGGCGAACTTGAGGCCCGCCTTGCAGATCTCGACCGGGTCCTGGTCGGCCCGGGAATCGAACACCGGGATGCCGATCTGCTCGCCCAGGATTTTCAGCTGCTCGATGGCGGCGGGGCGGTAGACGTCGGCGGGCACCAGCAGCGGCTCGCGCTTGCGCTTCTTGAGCTGGAGCGCCAGCTTGCCGCACGAGGTGGTCTTGCCTGAGCCCTGCAAGCCCACGAGCATGATCGGGACGGGGGGCTTGTGCGACAGGTCGAGGTCGGCGGCCTGCCCGCCCATCATGGCGGCCATCTCGCCGTAGACGATCTTGATGAAGTGCTGGTCGGGCGACAGCGAGGAGAGGACTTCGGCGCCGAGCGCCTTCTCCTTGACCGCCGCCATGAAATCCTTGACGACGTTGTAGTTGACGTCGGCCTCGAGCAGCGCCAGCCGCACTTCGCGCAGCGCGGCCTCGATATTGGTCTCGGAGATCCGGCCCTGGCCGCGCAGGTTCTTGAGGACGCCCTGGAATTTTTCGCTTAAGTTCTCGAACATGGACACACCTTCACCGTCGTTGACGAAACGCGTATCTTACCGGAATCTCCGCTCCCGCGTCAATCCAACAGTTGCGGCCCCGCGAAGAGCGGATGCCCGCGATATCCTTCGTTCCGGGGCGGGGGCCGTTCACTCCGTAGGCAGCCGCAACACTTCTATCCATCGGCACTGCGTTCAGACCCCCATCCCCTTCCACTACGGAAGCGTCGGTCACCCGCGTGTCGGGGCGGATACCGCGTGCCCCTTGGTTCCGAGAGGGGGAGGGAGTGGGGATGGTTTTATTTCAACGCGGCGTCGGAGAGGTTGGCCTGGACCTCCTTGAAGAAGGAGGCGTAGAAGAGCTTGTCGTTGATCGTCTCGGTCGAGGTGATGGCCGTCGTGTTGTAGCTGCCATAGGGGATGGGGATGAACAGCAGCCAGAAATACTTGATGTGGGAGGAGGTCTCGGAGATCTCCTCCGTGGCGGCCACCTGGAGCTTGGTCCCCTTCTCGCCCATGCCGAAGAGGAAGCAGTTTATGTTGATGGTGCATGCCCCGTCCTTGGATTCCGCCAGGAATCCCTTCCCGGCCAGCGTCATCAGGAGCAACTTCTTGACTGCCGCAGCAAACAAAAAACCCCCGGGGGAGCGATCCCCCGGGGGTCGGGTGAAGCGGAATTGCCGATCGGAAGAGCTAGAACGCGTAGTTGGCCTTCGCGATGACGGCGTAAGGGTTCTTCGGGTCCATCGCAGCCGAGCCGTCCTTGGACTTGTCGTAGGCGCTGCCGAGGAACACGTAGGCGCCGGTCAGCGCGGTGTCGAGGCCCTTGGTCACGTTGTAATTGAGGGTGGCGTTGACTTCCGTGCCCATGTCGGACTTGTTGCGGAAGTTGAAGTATGCGGCGTTGCTGTTGCCGGAAAGCTTCTTGGCGGCGGCGAGGTAGCCCACGCCGAGCTTGGCGGTGGTCTTCGGCATGACGTCCATCGTGGCCCCGGCCGCAAGGTGGATGACTCCGAGGCCAAGGTTGTTGGCGTCATAGGCCAAGCCCGATCCGGTGTTGATGGAGTCGACAGCCGGGAACAGGAAGACCATGTCGGTGCGGGCGTAGGTCGAGGAACCGGAGTTGAACTTGAAGTCGTCCATCGTGACAACGCCCTTGAACTTGTCGTTGCCCCGATCGTAGTTGGTTCCGCTGACGTAGAGGCCTTCGACGAACACCTTGGCCGGACCGGCATTCAGGTCGGCGCGGAGGTCGCCCGCGTAGGCGCTGATCTTGGTCTTGGCCGCGCCGCTGAAGTAGGTCCGATCGCCGAACTGGCCGAAGACGAAGCCGGAGACCTTGGCCACGCCGGCGTTGACCGCGAAGTCGACACCGGGCATGTAGATCTTGGTCGTGCCGCCGGGGATTACCGCGTTGTCAAAGAGCGAAACGCCGGGAGTCCCGAAGGCGATGGCGCCGGGGTTGTACGACTGCCCGCCGTCCCGGACGAAGTACATGTTGGCGCCGACCTTCACATCCTGCGTCGGGGCGAACTTGGCCTCGGCCATGTAGAAGGTGGTCGAGGTCGACTTGTCGCGCGCCGGCTGGAAGGGAATAAGGTAGCCCAGGCGGAAGGTGACCGGCTCGAGCTTGAAGTTGGAGACGACGCCCGCGGCGTCGGCGGCGCCCATGAAGACGCCCGCATAGGAATCGGTCACGTTCTGGAGGCCGACGGTGAAGTCGACGGAGGTGTCGGGAATCTTGAACCAGAGGTAGACGTTCTTGGTCTCGAGGTTGATCGAGTCGCCCTGGAGGGCCGCACCCTGGTTACGACCGACCGTGGCGCTGCTGTCGCCCCACTGGGAATCGATCTCGAAGAAGCCGACCGCCTTCACGTTCTCGTCGCCCGCCGTGAACTTCGGGCGGAAGCGCTGATCGACGTAGGACTTTGACTTGGCTGTCGGAGCAGCGGTAGAGGTTTCAGGCACCGTGCTGGCGGACGGAAGGATCGTTCCCGCCCCGTAATCGAACGTATTGGTGACGTACCCGCGGGCCCGATAGAACCCGGTCAGGCTGACATCGGCCATCGCCGGCGCGGCCATCGCTGCGACCATCCCGAGCGCTGCGACCATCTTGAATGCTTTACGCATGCTTTCTCCTCCTGTTCGACAAATGTATTTGCTGCATCCCCTCCCCCTTCTTCTGGAAAGATCGGGGGTAAAACCCATGGTACGAATCCCAGGCCCGATTGCCGCCGCATCCCCCCCTTCGCTCGGCCGCCCGCATCGGGAAATCGCTTGCGGGACCGCCTACCTGACAAATATAAAAACCCCGTTTGGTTTCTACCGATAGCATCCGGGGATCATCGTGTCAACCGCAAAGTAGAACGATATTATTCGACGGAAAGGAGCAGCAGCCGGCTCACCCGGTCCTTGAAGAGGCCCGACGGCTGCTCGATGACCGATCCGACCACTTTCGCTCCGCGTTGCAGGCCCGTCGCCGACACCAGGTCGGCCCCCGTGATCTGATAATCGGTGTACTTGGAGACGGCCCGCTCGACGAACTCGCTGTCTTCCCACTGGAACAGCGTGACCCGGCTTCCCTCGATCTCGTTGCCCGCGATCCGGGACAGGATGCCGGGGTTCTTCATCTGGACGGCAAGCAGCATCGGCGCGCCTGCCTTCCAGCGCAGGACGCGGGGCGCCTCGCGCACCGTCACCTGGGCCCGCTTGCCTTCCATCTGGTTGTAGGGGCCCCACTCGAAGGCTTCGCCGGGCCAGCCGAATTTCGATTTTCCCTTGAAGACCGTCTTCCCGGCCTCGTCGAGCACCCGGACGTACCCGGCCTCTTCCGCATAGAGGAACCGGTCGGCGTCGCCGATCTTCGCGGCCGAAAGCCCCAGGATGCCGCCGCTCGACATCGGCAGGACGCCGGAGGCGACCGGAAGCGGCTCGCCCTCGGACAGATCCTTGCCGCCGGTCCAGTTCATGGTGACGAACTTCCCCTGGAAGGGGGTGTCGACACCGGCCCGCTGGCCAGCCGCGACCCGGTTTCCTTTCCGGTCGGCGAGGACCGTCAGGTAGTAAGGGATCTTCTCGGCCGCTTCCTCGTAGCTGTCGCCGCGGCGCTTGAGGACGAACGACTCGATCCGTTCGCCCACCCGGTCGGTGACCAGGATCTCGTCGGTGCCGTCACCATCGAGATCGACCGCGTCGACCTTGAGGAAGTGATGGTTGAGCTCCCGGGTGATGCGGGTCCACGGAACGAGCGCCGTCCCCTTCACCCGGTAGAAGTAGAGCGTGCTCTTGCCCCAGGCGACCACCTCGCCGTCGCCGTTGGGCTCGGCCGAGATCGCGACGATGCCGAACAGCTCGTCGGGGATCTTGTCGGACTGGGAGACCTTGTTGATGGCGGCGGGGACCCAGTCGGCGGCAAGGGCGACTGCCACAGGTGCCTGAGCTGGACCGGATGCAGGCGCAACCGAAGCGCCGGGGGTCGCCCTCAGCGCCATGGGAGCGGCCGGAGTCGCAGCCGCGGCGGGCGCCGGGCGGTAGGCCGGTTTCACGCCGAACAGCTTTTCGGAGATCTCTTCGGACAGCCGGCCGATCTGGGGGATGATGTCGTCTTCGGTCGCCGCGGCCGCGAAGAACGCCCCGGCGGACTTGCCGGAGGCCGTGTCGCTGGCGGCGATGTCGATGCTGTAGCCCTTGCCAAGCCGCGCGACGGTGCCCTGGAGCAACAACGGGGCGTCGGCCTCGCGGGCGGCCTCGGCCGCCGGCTTGTCGGAGGCCGGAAGCACCGGCGCGTCAACGCCCGCGAGCGCCATCAGCCGGGAGGCGAGCAGCCGCGGCAGCAGGGCGGCCACGGGGCGCACGTCGTCCTGGCCGATCACGGCGAAGGGAGCGATGGCGATGCGGCGAGGTTGCGGTTGGAAGGCATCGGCGGCGAAAGCCGAAGGCAGGGCGAAAAACGCCCAACATACGACGAGACAGAGGAAAACGCAGGTAGTCCGTTCCCGGGTACGCATATGGCGCAAATCTAACACCCGCGCGCCGGCAAGGTCAAATCAAAACGATGTCAACTCCGGATCAAGACGGGGTCAAGACGGCAGCTGCGCCGCCAGCTTCTGCTGGATTCCGCCGAAGCCGCCGTTGGACATCACGAGTACCAAATCGCCGGGTCGGCAATTTTCCGCAAGGCGTTTCACGATGTCGTCGACCTCGGCCACGAACGACGCCTCCCGTCCCAACGCCCGCACCGAGGACGCCAGCTGCTCGGGCGACATCCGCTCGGCCTCGGGAATCTTGCCCGCCCCGAAGACGCCGGCGACGATCACCGCGTCGGCCTCGGCCAGCGCGGCGGCGAACTCTTTCTGGAAGACGTTGCGGCGGCTCGTGTTGGAGCGCGGCTCGAACACCGCGATCACACGGCGGCCGGGCCAGCGGCCCCGCACCGCGCGCACCGTCTCGCGCACGGCAGTCGGGTGGTGGGCGAAGTCGTCGATGACGAGTACGCCGCCGAACTCGCCGACGATCTCCTGCCGGCGGCGGACCCCCTCGAAGCCCGCCATCGCAGCGGCGACCTTTTCGGGGGCGAAGCCGGCGCGGACCAGGGCGATCGACACGGCCGCGGCGTTGGCCGCGTTGTGACGGCCGGGCAGCCGGAGCCGGAAAACGGGACCGGCGGCATCGATCCGGAAGGCGCTGGCCCCTTCCTCCTCGCGCCGGTCGGTAACCCGGTGCAGCGTCGCCCCGGCCGGGAGCGGCGGAGGCGCATCGGCGGCGGAATAGAAGACGACCGGGCAGCGCGCCTCTCCGGCCACCTCGACGACGTCCGGATAGTCGCCGCACGCGACGAGTAGCCCGTCCTCGGGGATCAGCCGGGCCAGCTTCCGGAACGAGTCCTTGACGTGGTCGAGATCGCGGTAGATGTCGGCGTGGTCGAACTCGATGCTGGTCAGCAGCACGGTCTTGGGCCGGTAATGGAGGAACTTGGGCCCCTTGTCGAACCAGGCCGTGTCGTATTCGTCGCCCTCGACGACGAAGCGCGGGCCCTGCCCGATCCGGTAGCTGACCGGGAAATTCCTCGGGACGCCCCCCACCAGGAACGACGGGTCGTCGCCCAGCGCAAACAGCGTCCAGGCGGCCAGCGACGTCGTCGTGGTCTTGCCGTGCGTGCCGGCGACGACGAGCGATTCGCGCCCCTCGATGAAATATTCGGCGAGCGCCTGCGGCATCGACAGCAGCGGCAGGCCGCGCCGGACCGCCTCGACGCACTCGGGATTGTCGCGCGACACCGCGTTGCCCACGACGACGAGCTCGGCGTCGGACGGAATGTTTTCCGCCCTGTATGGAGAGGACAGCCGGATGCCGAGCTTCTCGAGCTGGGTGCTCATCGGGGGATAGACGTCGTTATCGGAGCCGGTAACGCGGAACCCCTTTTCCTGGAGCATGCCGGCAAGGGAAGCCATGCCCACCCCGCATGCGGCGATCACGTGGATGTTCTTCAACGGATGATGCCCTCCATGACGGCGTCGTGAATTCCGGGCCGGAAGTTGCGGATCAGCCGGTTGTCGGGGCCGAAGACGACCCGGTTGGTCAATAGGACGACCGTGATCTCCCGGTCGAGGTCGATCCAGAGCGAACAGCCGGTGTAGCCCAAATGTCCGATCGAATGCGGGGAAAACAGCGTGCCGGCCTGCGACGACGGCTCGGGAGTGTCCCAGCCCCGCGTCCGGGGACAGCCGGGCGGCTGGGACACGCGTTCGCACATCGACAGCGCCGAGGGACGGTGCAGCACCCGCCCTTCCCCCTTGCGGGCGCGCAGGATCTCGCGGGAAAAGCGGAGCAGGTCGGGCGCGGTCGAGAAAACCCCCGCGTGCCCGGCGACGCCCCCCATCGCGGCCGCGTTCTCGTCGTCGACCTGGCCGACCTTCTCGATCTCGCGGGCGTCGGACCAGCCGGTGGGGACGATTCGGAGCGCCGCATCCTCGGGCTGCCGCTCGAGCGGCAGATAGCCGGTGTCGGCCATGCCGAGCGGTCCGGCGAGCCGCCGCGCGAGCAGCCGGTCGAGCGGCTCGAACGCCGCCAGCTCGAGCGCGCGCCCGAGGACGATGAACCCCAGGTCGCTGTAGAGCCACTTCGTGCCCGGCGGCGCCTCGATCCGGGAGTCGAGCACCGCCCGGATGATCCGGTCGTGCCCTTCGGCCGTCCCGGTCAGCGTGCGGTTCTCGAGCATCTCCTCGGCGCGCAGGTCATCGAAGAACGGCCGCCAGGCGGCCAGCCCCGCGGTGTGCGACAGCAATTGGGAAAACCGGACCGTTTCGCCGGCCGGGTCGGAGAAGCGGAGCGGCACGGTCTCGTGCACGACGCCGTCCTGCGGCAGCTTCCCGTCCTCGACGAGCGCGTGGAACAGCGTCGCCGTCACCGGCTTGGTGAGCGAAGCCACGTCGAAGATCGAATCGGGGCGGGCGCCGCCCGCGGCCGCGTGCAGCAGCAGCTCGTCGCCCTTCGCGGCCAGCAGCACCGCCGCCGACCAGGCGCGCGCTTCGGTGCCCTGGTCGAGCAGCGCCAGCGCGCGGTCGAAGCGGGGCTCGCGATCCCCGGCGGCGACGATCATCGATCGGCCACCGGCGACTCGCACAGGAAAAGGCGGCCCTTCGTGTCGATCCGGGCCGGCACGCCGAACGGAAGCGCATAGTTCGGCCCTTCGTGGCCGGCGGGAAAGCCGTACCAGCAAGGGACGCCCAGCGTCTTCGCGGCCCCGGCGAACAGCCGACGGAGGTCGTCTTCGGACTCGCCCTTGACCGGCGCCGTCCGTCCCACGACGATCCCCTGCACGCCGGACCAGCGACCGGACTGGAGCCACTGCGTCAGCGACCGGTCGATCCGGTAGGCGGGCTCGCCCACGTCTTCGAGAAACAGGAGCGCCCCCCGGAAATCGGGGACGTACGGCGTGCCCAAAAGCGACGTCAGCACCGACAGGCAGCCGCCGGACAGGATGCCCTCCGCGGCGCCGCCGCGCAGCCGCTCGCACGGCAGCCCCCACGCCTCTTTCGGCGAAACCGCCCCCGCCGCCAGCCGGACGAAGGCGTCGAGCGCCTCCGCGTCGAAACGGTTGGCGAGGTCGGCCGCCGGCATCGGCCCGTGGATCGCGGGGACCTTGAGCCGCGTCGCCAGGTACGACAGGATCGCGGACAGGTCGCTGTAGCCGACGACGAGCCGGCGCGCCGCCGTGGCCCGTTTCCAGTCGATCCGCGGCATGAGACGCGTCGTGCCGAAGCCGCCCCGCGCCGCCACGACGGCGCGCACGCCGGGCGCCGCCAGCGCGTCGTTGACCTGCGCCGCGCGATGGGCATCGTCTCCTGCGAGATAGCCGCCATTCTCGTAAACGCCGTCGGGCACCTCGACCGCGTATCCGGCGGCGGACAGCCGGGCGACGCCCCGGTCGAGCTTGTTCCGGTCGACCGGCCCGGCGGGCGAAACGAGGCGAACCAAATCGCCCTGGCGCAGCGGGAGCGGCTTACGAAGTCGGGTCATCTTTTTTCCTCGCGGGGAGAAGGTAGAGGAGGTTCGCGACGGTGAACAGCAGGCACGAGAGCAGGATCGGGAGCGCGCCCGGGTCGCGGTTGGCGTCGAACTCGGCATACGGCGCCCCCCACGGCGTCGGACCGAACGTCTTCAGGTAAATGGCATACCCCTCGTGAAAGAGCGGCGCGTTGGCCCGGACCCAGCCGCGGGCGACCGTCGCGTTGCCCCGGTAGAGCGACACCGCCGCCCCGAAATCCTTGGGGTAACCCTGCGGCGCCATCTCGACGTGGATCTTGTCGACCCCCAGCACCAGCCCCGTCGCGCCCACCGGCGCGAAGCGCCCCTCGGGCACCTGGATCCCCTTGATCCGGTCGCCGCTCGTCGCGCTCACGAGGTGCGACAGCACGACGCCGAGAAAAGCGACGTGCATGACGTGCGGCAACAACCGCCGCAGGTTGAACTTCCCGCGGAAGATCTGCACCAGCCGCTCGGCGGTGCAGCACGCCGCGTTGAGCGCGAGCAGCCCGGTCGCCAGCACCAGCCCGTAAAGCCACGACGTCGCGACGGGCGCGACGAACCCCTTCTGCGCGCACCAGCCCGAAAAGACCTGCGCGTCCATGTCGCCGAACAGGTCGGGGTACCACCCCATTACGACCGACCCGACCGCACCGGACACGGTGAACAGCAGCCCCATCCACGCGCACGTCTTGAGCGACGTCAAGACCCGCCAGAGGCTTTTCATCGCGCCCTCCCGGGACAACTCCACAGGCTTCCGGCACGTCGCACAAACCCACACCGGATGCCCTCGCCTTCCGTAGCGGAAGGGGATGGGGAGCGAGAATCCGTCCGAAGAGATATGAATCGGGGATTCGAGCTCCGGAGCGAACGCCGAGCGGATAGCGAGGAAGAGGCGCCATGGATGGCGCCGGAAGTGAGCGCAGGCCGCCGGCGGCAGCGAGGACAGGAGGTCCGAGCGTGAGCCGGTTGGCGGGTGCCGGTGGATAGAAGTGTTGCGGCTGCCCACGGAGTGAACGGCCCCCGCCCCGGAGCGAAGGAATTTCGGGGCATCCGCTTCATCGCATCGAGTGGGAGCTGCGCAGCAGCAGCGAGACGCCGAGGAAGGTGAGGAGCATGACCGCGTAGCCGCCGACCGTGGCCCACATCTCGAGGCGGCGCGTCCAGCCGGGCCAGCCGGGCTGGACCGGGATGTACTTGAGGTGGGTCAGCGCGGCGAAGTAGAGCCAAAGCACGACCGACCAGATCTCCTTGGGCGTCCAGATCCAGTAGGAGCCCCAGGCGTAGTAGGCCCAGATGCCGCCGCACACCATCCCGGCCGAGAAGGCGGAGAAGCCGTAGAGCGCGGAGAGCGATCCGGCGCGATAGACCGCGTCGTCGCCGTTGCGCAGGTAGACCCACGCGAGCGCGAAGCCGACGGCGAAGAATCCGTAGCCCAAAAACGAGAGGCCGACGTGGGTGGCGAACCAGGGGGTGTCGAGCGCCGGGAAGAGGGGGCTCGTCCCCTTGTCGAGCAGCGCCGCCGCAACCTGCGGCAGCAGCACGAGGATCGACAGGGGGCGCCACGCGGGGCGCAGCGCCTCACCGCGGCAAAGAAGCAATCCGGCGACGGCGGAGCAGAAGGAAAACACGGTCAGCGATTCGAACAGCCCCGCCATCGGGGCATGCCCGGAGATCCACCAGCGGATCGCGAGAAACAGGGCATGCAGCACGACGCCGCCGAACAGCGCGGATCGCAGCGACGACTTCGGCACGACACCGCCCAACCGGAGGCCGGCCTCGGCTACGTAGGCGGCGAGCGAAAGCCAGAACAGGACGATGTGGATGCCGGTCAGGACGGCCAAACGGGGCCTCTTCAGTGGATTGAAACGCCTATGCTACCATGAACCCGTGTCGCCTCCATCGCTCACATCGGCCCTCGCCGCGCTCGAATGGGAAAAGATCGTGGCGCGGCTTTGCGCCCACGCGTCCTCCGGGCCCGGCCGGGATCGGTGCGCCGCCCTGACGCCGTTCGTCGATCTCGACCTGATCCGCGCCTCGCTCGAAGAGAACCGCGACGCCCGGAAGCTGGTCCTCGCCGAAAACCCGCTGCCGCTCGAAGGCCTGTCCGAAATCGGTTCCCAGGTCGAGCAGGCGCACAAGGGCGCCGTCCTGTCGCCCGCCGACCTGCTTCAGATCGGAAAGACCGCCCGCAACGGGGAGCGGATCCGCAAATTCTTCGACGAGCGAAAAGGGCGCTATCCGCGTCTCTCCCGTTACGCCAACGCCTTGCCCCCCCTTCGCGAGCTGGCCGAGGAGATCGACTGGAAGATCGATCCCGCGGGCCTGGTTCTCGACCGCGCCTCCGCCACGCTGGGGAAGTTGCGCCAGCGACTGGCCTCGGTGCGCCTCCGGCTGCAGGAGAAGGCCAACGAGATCGCGACCAGCCCGAGATACCAGCGCCACGTCCAGGAATCGTATACGACGCTGCGATCCGGCCGCGTGGTCATCCCGTTCAAGACGGCAGCCAAGGGCCTTTTCCAGGGCATCGTCCACGACACTTCGCAGAGCGGGCAGACGATCTTCTTCGAGCCCGAGGAGCTGGTCCACCTCAACAACGAAGTGAAGATGGCCGAGATCGAGGTCGACCGGGAGGTCGCCCGCATCCTGGCCGAGCTGACCGCTTCCGTGGCGTGCAAGGGCGAGGAGCTTCTCGAGTGCCGTGACGCACTCGCCGCGCTCGACTTCATCCAGGCCCGCGCGCTGCTCGCCGAAGAGATGGCGGCGGCCGAACCAACGGTCACAGACGGCGGGGAAACGGCGCTCGTCTCGGCGCGCCACCCGCTGATGGTGCTCGGAAAGAAGGTCGTCGTGCCCAACGACATCCGGCTGGGGCGGCCGTACCAGTGCCTCGTCCTGACCGGCCCCAACGCCGGCGGCAAGACGGTGGCGCTGAAGACGCTGGGAACCCTCACGTTGATGGCGATGGCGGGGTTGTCGATCCCCGCCGAGGGCGAATCGACCGTCTCGATCTTTCCGCACCTCTTCGTCGCGGTGGGCGACGAGCAGAGCGTCGAGCAGGACCTGTCCACCTTCTCCGCCCACATCCGGCGGCTCAACGGCATCCTCTCCGAATCCGGTCCCGGCTCGCTGGTGCTGCTGGACGAAGTCGTTTCCGGAACCGACCCGCGGGAAGGCGCCGCGATCGCCCGGGCGTTTCTCGAGGCGCTGGCCGACCGCGACGTGCGCGTGGTCGCCACCACCCACTTCGAGGAGCTGAAGGCGATCGCATTCCAGGACAAGCGGTTCGAGAACGGCTCGATGGAATTCGATCCCGAGCATCTTCGCCCCACCTATCGCCTGCGCATCGGCATCCCGGGGCGGAGCATGGGGATGGAGATCGCCCGGGGGCTCGGATTCCCGGAGGAGGTGCTTGCGCGTGCGGCGACCTACCTTTCGGCCGAGGGGCAGAAGCTCGCCGAGGTGCTCGACCAGCTCGACCTCGAGCGGGCGAAAATGCGGGCCGAGGCGGCCGAGCTGGCCGTCCGGCGGCGGGAAGCCGAGGAGGCGAAGCGGAAGTTCGACGCCGACCGGGCCAAGGCGCGGGACGACGAATCGAAGGCGCTGTCGAAGGCGCGCGACCGGATCCGGGAGGAAGTCCGCAAGGCCGAGGCGCAGATGCGGTCGGTCACGGAAGAATTGCGCAAGGATCGCAAGATCGAGACGGTGCGCAAGGCGCAGACCGTCCTGCGGGAGTGGAAGGAGAAGGCGGCCGTCGCGGAGAGCGAAGACCCGGTGCTGCGCGCGAACATCAGCAGGACGATGCCCGTCGCCCCCGACACGGTGCTGCCTCAAGGCCGGAAGGTCTTCGTCCTGTCGTTGAAGAAGGAAGGCGAGGTCGCCTCGGTGGTTTCGCCCGGAGACCGCGAGGTCGAGGTCAACGCAGGGGGGATGAAGGTGCGGATCGGGCGCGACCAGCTCCGCGTCTTCCCCGCACCCGTTGCCGCCCCTTCCGCGCGCCAGCGTCCTTCAGGCGGGAGCACCGGGGGCGTCGACGGGCTTTCCGGAGACATCTTTCCACAGACGGCCGACAACACGATCGACCTGCGCGGCGCCTACGTCGACGACGCATTGCCCGAGATCGACGCCTTCCTCGATCGGCTCGCCATGGCGCACGCGAACCACGCTTTCATCATCCACGGCCACGGCACCGGCGCACTGAAGGCCGGCGTCCGGCGCCACCTCAGGAACTCGCCCTACGCCAAGCGGTTTCTTCCCGCCCCCCGCGAGCAGGGCGGGGACGGCGTCACGATCGTCGTGCTCGCCTAAGCCGTCCCGCCCAGCCTGGAAGCCGCCCTGGCTACGGGCCGACCCCGTTGATGACGGGCGTCGCCGGCGTGCGGCTGGCCACGTTGACGACTGTGACCGCCTGCGAGGCCGTCTTCGTCACGCCGCCCCCCACGTAGCTCGCGCTCACCGTCACGGCCTGGTTCGCCGTCACCGTTCCTGCGGTCAGCACGCCCGCGCTGCTGATCGTCGCGTAGGTCGTCGTCACGCTCCATGTCGGCGTCACCGGCGTCGCCGTGTTGTCGCTCCAGGTCGCCGTCGCCGTGTACGTGACCGTCGTCCCCTCGTTGACCGACGCCGGGCCGCTGATCGTCAGGCCCGTCAGCGTCGGCGCGACATAGGCGATCGTGACCGCCTGCGAGGCCGTCTTCGTCACGCCGCCTCCGACATAGCTCGCCGTCACCGTCACGGCCTGGCTTGCCGTCACTTTCCCGGCGGTCAGCACGCCCGTGCTGCCGATCGTCGCGCCCGTTCCGGTCACGCTCCACGTTGGCACGACCACCGTCGTCGTGGTGTCGCTCCAGGTCGCCGTCGCCGTGTAAGCGCCCGTCGCCCCGCCGTTGACCGACGCCGGGCCGCTGATCGTCAGGCCCGTCAGCGTCGGCGCGACATAGGCGATCGTGACCGCCTTCGACGCGCTCTTCGTCACGCCCCCGCCCGTATAGCTCGCCGTGACCGTCACGCTCTGGTTCGCCGTCACGTTCCCGGCCGTCAGCACGCCCGTGCTGCCGATCGTCGCGCCCGTTCCGGTCACGCTCCACGTTGGCACGACCACCGTCGTCGTGGTGTCGCTCCAGGTCGCCGTCGCCGAGTAGGCGCCCGTCGTCCCTTCGTTGACAGAGGAAGGACCGCTGATTGAAATCCCCGTCAGCGTCGGCGCGACGTAGGCGATCGTGACCGCCTTTGACGCGCTCTTCGTCACGCCCCCGCCCGTATAGCTCGCCGTGACCGTCACGCTCTGGTTCGCCGTCACGTTCCCGGCCGTCAGCACGCCCGTGCTTCCGATCGTGGCGCCCGTTCCGGTCACGCTCCAGCCCGGCGTGACCGACGTCGTCGTGTTGTCGCTCCAGGTCGCCGTCGCCGAGTAGGCGCCCGTCGTCCCTTCGTTGACAGAGGAAGGACCGCTGATCGAAATCCCCGTAAGCGTCGGCGGCGGAGGCGGCACGGGCGTCGCGGCGGGAACCAGCCAAGCGAACGCGGGCGCCAGCAGCGATTCCATCCCGTCGCTCAGGACGGTCTTGATCGTGAAGTAGACGGTCGTTTGACGAACCATGCCCTTGAGATCGGGGTCGAACGTGGCCGACGTCGTCGCCACGTTGTCCGCAATGGATTTGAGGGAGGCCGTCGCAAGCGTGTTGTCGGTCGTCCAGTAGACCGTGTAGTCGATGCCGACCCCGGTGGGGATCGTGGAATTGTCGGTGTATTGCGTCACCGGGCTCCACGAGATGGTCCGGATCTCCGCCTTCGCGGAGCTTGCCGCGAGAAGGGGGATCAGGAAAAGGGCTACGACCAGGGAATTCCGGAACCGATGTTCTCTCATTTTCGCATCTCTTCTGTAGGGGGCGTTCTTGCTTCGCCCGAAGGTTCAGGCAATCACGCAGCGTGCCACGAATCGCGCAAAAAGGGGGCGGCGGCGGATATTCCTTCAAGCATTCGATAATGTTTGGTTATTTGCGATCGGCGGCCCGGGGGCCGAAAGACGTTCCCGCGGCGGAGGAACGGCGGGGATTACCAATATGGAAATACAAATTACGTAATTGAGGCCGCCGCCCGCCTAGACGGGACGTCCCCTGAACGCCTTCCATGCGTCCCGGACGCGGTCGGGATCGGCGAACAGGTCGGCGGCGGTGATCGACATCGCGCGGATGCCTTCCATCATGCCGGCGATGCCCGAGGGCGAGCAGGTGGCCTTCTCGAAGGGGCGGGTGTGGATCTCGACCCGCTCCCCGTCGGAGATGGGGATGTTGGGCTGGATGGTGGGCAGGATGCGCGAGACGTTCCCGATGTCGGACGACCCGCGGTTCTTGTCGGTCGGCGCTTCGCTTTCTTGCAGGCCGAGCAGCGCGATCGCCTTGCGGTAGGAGGTCGCGATCACCGGATTGACCGCCATCGCCGAAAGCCGGTAGACGCCCGGCTCGGCCTCGAGGCGGCACCCGGTCGCCGTCGCGGCGCCCTCGGCGCACGCCATCACCTTCTCGACCGCCTCGGCCAGGTCGCGGTCGTTTTCGCCCCGCACATAGAAATAGGCCTGCGCCCGCTCGGGAATGATGTTGGGGGCCTTGCCCCCGTCGGTGACGATGCCGTGAACCCGGACGGTGTCCTTCAGTTGCTGGCGCAGCATCCCGATCGACTGGAACAGCAGCAGCACGCCGTCGAGCGCGTTGACGCCGTATTCGGGGTAGGCCGCCGCGTGCGACGCGCGGCCGTGGTAGGTGAAGCGCAGCCGGTGGAGCGCGAGGTAGCCCTTCGCGACGTGCCGGCGCGAGGACGGGTGGACCATCATCGCCGCGTCGACGCCCTTGAAGATCCCCTCCTCGATCAGCTTCGCCTTTCCGTACCCCGTTTCCTCGGCCGGGGTGCCCAGGGCGATCACCCGGCCCGACTTGAAGCGCTCCCGCCCGAATTCGGCGACCGTGGCCGCGGCGCAAGCCGACGCGACGCCGACGATGTTGTGCCCGCAGGCGTGCCCCAGCCCGGGCAGCGCGTCCATCTCGCACAGGAAGGCGACGGCGGGCTTTCCTTTCCCGAAGACGTAGGTGGCGCGGAAGGCGCTCTTCATGCCGGCGATGCCCCGCTCGACGCGGAACCCCCGCCCCTCAAGGAACGTGGAGAGCGTCGCGGCGGTGCGCACCTCCTCGAGCGGCAGTTCGGCGAACGCGGTGATGTTTCGCAGCATCCGGACGGCGTCCGGCTTGAGGGCGTCGGCGAGGGAGAGGAGGCGTCGGGTTGAAGAATCCATAAGAGGGGGTCGGTCCTTTTGCCGATTGCCCTTCATATTAACGTAAAGCCGCTCCCCCGTATACTTTTACGCCCGGGAGGACTACAATCTCTTCCCCTATGACTAAATGGAAATCGTTCTCCGTCGAAACGCGCCGCGAGGCCATCGACGCCCTGACCCGCTTCCTCGTCGACTGCGGCTCCATCGGCACCGCGCACGACGAGCAGATCCTCAGCCCCGAAGGCGACCCGGCCGATCCCATCCCGCCGCCGCCCGAGATCGCCAAGCTCACCGCCTACTTCCCGGCGGACACCGACCTGCATGCCCTCAAGGCCGAGCTGCTCGCATTCATCCCCGTGCTCGAGGAATCGTTCGGCAAGGACGTCGCCAGGTTCGGCGGGGCCACCGAGATCACCGACACCGGCTGGGCCGAGAAATGGAAGGAGCACTTCAAGCCGGTCAGCGTATCCCGCCGACTGGTGATCCGCCCCTCGTGGGAGGCCTACGAGGCCGCTTCCGGCGAGACCATCCTCATCATCGACCCCGGCCAGGCGTTCGGCACAGGAACGCACGAGACCACCCAGATGTGCCTCCAGATCATTGACGACCTCTACAGCGGCGAGGTCCGCCCCCGCCGCGTGCTCGATGTCGGCACCGGCACCGGCATCCTCGGGATCGCCACCGCCAAGCTGGGCGCCACCGAAGTGCTCGGCCTCGACAACGACCCGCTCGCCGTCGAGGTCTGCGTCGAGAACGCGACCGTCAACGGCGTGCAGGACGTTTTCCGCGCCGCAGCGACCCCGGTCCAGGAGGCGGAGGGCACGTTCGACCTCGTCATCGCCAACATCATCGCCGAGATCCTCATCGACATGAAACAGGCGCTGCTGGCCCGCCTGGCCCCCGGCGGCAGGGTGCTGCTCTCCGGCATCCTCGACGAAAAGAGCGGCATGGTCCGCGAAGAGTTCGAGGCCGAGGGGGCGAAACTGGTCGAAGAGCGCCGGTCCGGCCAGTGGGCCGCCCTGCTGCTTTCCAGGTAGCCCCGCGGAAACAGAGACCGTGCCCACCTTCTTCGTCGACCGGAAGAACATCTCCGAAGACACCGCGATCCTGACCGGTACCGAGGCGGGGCACATGCTCAAGTCGCTTCGCCTGCGGGCCGGAGACGCATTCCACGCTTTCGACGAGGACGGCACCCGCTACCGGATGCGCATCCTCGAGGCGACCTCCGGCTCGATCCGCGCCGAGATTCTCGAGACATCGCCCCCCGAGCCGCCGCCGTCGGTCGCGATCACGTTGATGGTCGGCATGCCAAAGGCCGACAAGATGGACTTCATCCTCGAGAAGGCGACCGAGCTGGGATGCTCACGCGTCGTTGTCTTCCGCTCTTCCCGCACGATCCCGCGCCTCGACGCGCAGGACCAGAAGAAACGGCTGCTCCGGTGGGAGCGGATCGCGCTCGCGGCCGCGAAGCAGTGCGGCTCGGGCCGGGTCCCGCGGGTCGAGGGCATCCTCCCCTACGCCGATGCGCTCCGGATCGGCGCCGGGTGCGACGGGCGGGTTGTATTCTACGAGGGCGTGGGGTCGTTCGGGCTCAAGCGCGTGCTGGGGATGATGGCGGCCCCGGGGAGCATCGCCCTGCTGATCGGCCCCGAAGGGGGCTTCTCCGAGGACGAGGTCCGGGAGGCCGAGGCCGCGGGCTTCGTCCGGGCGGGCCTGGGAAGCCGCATCCTCAGGGTCGAGACCGCCGCCGTGACGGCGCTGGGCATGGTAACATACGAGTTCGAAAACGAATGAGGGGCGAGATCGCCATGCACCAAAACGGGTATGCGGGGTTCTGGATCAGAGCCGCCGCGCGCATCATCGATTTTTTCGCCATCATCACCGCCTATTACCTGTTCTATCTCGTCAACCAGCTCGGGGCGAAGGCCGGCTTCCTCCCCCCCATCACCGTCGATGCATCCTCGGCCGGCGAGGCGGCCCTGTCCGCGATCAGCGTCCTTCGCGGGCTGTTTCTCTTCAGCTTCCCGATCTTCTACTTCACCTACATGCACGGCTCCCACGGCCAGACCTTCGGGAAAATGGCCATGGGCGTCCGGGTGATCAACGTCGACGGCTCGCCGCTCAACTACTGGCAGGCGTTCCGACGCTGGATGGTCGAGATCGTCTTCGGCTCGGTGCTCGTCTTCGTTCTGCTCTTCCTGCTCCTCATCGCGATGATCGTCATCCAGTTCGTGCTCTCGAAGATCTCCTCGGTCCTCTCGATCATGAACTACCTGCAGGACGCGATCGACTGGGTGGCGGGGCTCGCCATCGTCCTTTTGTCCAACATCCCGCTCGGCATCATGTTCATCCCCGCGGCGTTCGACCCGCGCAAGCAGGGGCTGCACGACCGGATCTGCCACACGCTGGTCGTCCGGGTCGACCGGCAGCCCAGCGGCGCCCCTGCGGCCCGGATCGATCCGGCCATGCCCCCGGCTCAGCCGCTTGACAAGGAACAAGGGAACGACCTATAATTCCGGTTTCTTTGCGCAGGTGGCTTCTTAGCTCAGTTGGTAGAGCAGAGGACTGAAAATCCTCGTGTCCCCAGTTCAACTCTGGGAGAAGCCACCATTGAAATGACAGGGGCCGGGCGATCATCGCCCGGCCCCTTTTTCTTTCCGCCGGCCCGCACCCTGTTCCGGATCATGCTCGTGATCCCTTTTCCAATAATAGGATTGTTGCTATCTATTGATTTTTGTAATTTCGTCGTATAGCATGTCCCCACTTTACCCCACAGGTTTATGCCTCAATCCCCGCTTTTCTGCCAAGGCAGCCGTCCGCCTTCACTGGCAGAAACGATGTGCCCGCACCAAACAGTCGTAAAAAAACAGCCGCAAAGAGGAGGAATTCCGTGAAGACGAGAACTATCCTTGGCTCGATGTTAGCCGCGCTGCTCCTGAGCATGGCCCTCGCGAACATCGCGTCGGCCACGACTCGGTACGTCGACAATAACGCCGTTCCGGGCAACGACGGCCTCTCGTGGCAGACGGCATTCAGCAACGTCCAGGCCGGAGTCGATGCCGCCGCCCCCGGCGACGAGGTGTGGGTGAAACAGGGGCTCTACGTCGAGAATGTCGTTATGAAGGACGGCGTAGCGCTCTACGGCGGGTTCGCGGGCATCGAGACGGGACGTAATTTTAGGGATCCGGAAAACAATCCGACGGTCGTGTCCGGAGACAACATCCCCGGGACGACCTTTGCCAGCGTCTTCTCGATCCGGAATGCCGGTTCCGGGAACAACATCCTTGACGGCTTCACCATCCGCAATGGCAACGGGACGATGGCGGGCAACACGTTCGGGGGCGGCATCTACTGTGACAACGCGACGCTCATCGCCACCCATAACATCATCACCGGCAATCTGGCCTCGAGCGGCGGGGGAATCTACATCGGGAACTCTCCCGCAGTGATCGAGGGCAACGTGATCGAAGGCAACAACGCGTTGAACGGCGCCGGGATCTACCTGGTCTATGCCGGAACTTACTTCGGTGGCTACGCGACAATCGGTTACAACCGGATCGAGGGCAACGAAGGCAGTGTCCAGTACGGTGCCGGCATCTGTTCCGAGAGCTACTCCCGGACGCTGATCCACAACAACGTCATCGTGCGGAATAACGGTACCGGCATCCGCACCGGATATTCGGACAATCCGGTCATCGTCAACAACACGATCGTGTCGAACCAGGGGGCGGGAATCTCCAGCGGATACGGCAACCCGACGGCGGCGAACAACATCATCGCCTTCAACCTCTACGGACTCCAACGGTCCGACATGCGGGCGGTCAGGCCCTTCAACAACAATATCTTCGGAAACAGCGCCGCCGATTATTACTATTATCCCGGGGCCAATTGGGGTCCCTTCCCCGATTTGGGGAACATCTCGGCAGACCCGCTCTTCATCGACCCGGAAGGTGGCGATTACCACATCAAGACGACGTCGCCCTGCGTCGATGCGGGAGACAACACGTACGTTTCCGCAACAGAGGACATCGACGGCGAGGCCCGGATCCAGCAAGGGCACGCGCTTTCCGCGAATGCGATCGTCGACATAGGGGCCGACGAGCTCGACGCCCGTCCCCCTTTCACTTCCTGTATCGTCATCGGAAACCACGCCGCCAATGGCTGGTACCCGACGCCTCCGACGGTGACACTCTCCGCGACGGATTACGGGATCGACAACACCTTGACCGGCACCGGTGTGGATTACACCGAGTACAGCTGGGACGGGGTCAACTGGACGATGTACACCGGCCCCTTTACCTACCCCCACGAGGGGGAGAGCAATCTGCGTTACCGTTCCGTGGACAAGGCGGGCAACTTCGAGACGGTGCAAACGCGGCTTTACAGGGTCGACCAGACGCCGCCACAGGCCTCGATCGTCCTCACCGGCACGACCGGCGACAACGGCTGGTACCGGTCCGCCGTCACGGTCACGCTGTCGGGAACCGACAGCATCAGCGGGATCCTTTCCAAGGGATATTCCTTGGACAACGTCACCTGGACGGGCTACGCCTACCCCTTCGTCTACTCCATCCCGGGGGCAACCACGCTCTACTACCGCGCCATGGATTATGCGTACAACTTCGGGTTTAACGCCCAGCCGATCAAGATCGACACGGTGGCACCGTCGAAGGTCGCCACAGACCCTGCAAATCTGGCGACAGCGGTTTCCCGCGGCGTATCGATCGCGATCACGTTCAGCGAGAGCATCGCGAAGGGGAACAACGTCGGCGGAATCACGCTGACCTACGTCAACAACAAGAACCAGACGGTCCCGGTGGCCATAACGGCAGCGGTGAGCACGACGAACCCGGCCGTCCTGCAGGTCCGGCTCGCCTCGACGGGAGCCCAGCTTATCGCTTTGACGAAATATACGGTGACGGTGCCCGCGGGTGCGGTGAAGGACCTGGCGGGGAACCCGACCGCGGCCGCCCTGACGTTCAGCTTCACGACGGGCAAGAAGTAGCAAAGGGTCAGGTTCAGGAAAGCGCAGCCTCTCCCCTTCGCGGGGGAGAGGCTGCGCCTGTATCAGCCGGGCGGGCTTTCCCGGTTCGCGCCCTTCTCGCCCAACTCGAGCAGCGCGTGGAGCATCCGTACCCGGGCCATCTCGACGCCCCGATCCGCCGCGTGCTCGAGGGGGATCCGGTAGATCGCGTCGAGTTCGAGGGGTCGACCCGCGAGCCGGTCGACCAGCATGCTGGGGCGATGCTTCCCCGTGTGCCGCTCGGTCGTCGATACCATTTTCGCGACGAACGCTTCCGGGATCGGATCGCGGAACCCCTGCGCGTTCCCGCCCGCGACGACCTCTCTCATGATCTCAGTCACCAACCGACGCATGTCCGGACGGGCGAGCAGGACGGAGGGTGTTTCCCCCGTCACCGTGCAAAGGCCGTTGAAGGGGATGTTCCAGACCAGCTTTTCCCATCGGATCTTCCGGAGGTCGGCGACGGCCTCGCAGCGGATTCCGGCCTCGCGGAACACGGCCGAGATCGCCTCGGCCCGGGCGGAGAGCCCTCCCGCGAACTCTCCCAGCCGGATGGCGCCGAGCGCCATGTGGTTCACGATGCCGGGGGACGTGCGCCCGACGCCGATCATCGCAACCCCGCCCAGGACCTTCGATGCCCCGAACGCATCCGCCAGCAGCTCCTCGTTGCCGAGGCCGTTCTGCAGCGTCAGGACGGCGGCATCGCCCTCCATCAGCGGCCGGACCATCTCGACCAGGTGCGCATTGGAGAACGCCTTGAGCGCCACGAGGACCAGGTCGACCTCGCCCATGTCGGCGGCATCGCGGAAGCCGAGGACCCGGTCGAGGCGGAAGTCGCCGTCGATCGAATGGACGGTCAGCCCGGATGCGCTCACCGCCTCGTAATCGGTGCGAAGGAGGAAACGGACGTCGTGGCCCCCCCGCTGCAGGACGGCGCCGTAGAAGAGCCCGACCGCGCCGGACCCGATGATCGCGATGCGCATCCGGGAAACTACTTGTACTTCGCCGTGCGCTTCCCGATCTCGGCGGCGGCCTTGGCCATCTCGGCCCTGGCCGCGGCCGGGTCGCGGGCGAAGTCGCTCTCGGCGCGCGCCATCAGATCCTGGCATCCCTGGCGGTCTTCGCGAAGGCGGGCGACGAAGGCGTTGAATACGTCGGCAAGCACCGCCGCCTGGTCGCCCTGCCGGAAGAAGACGGCCCGGATCGGTTCGCCGGATACGTAGTTGTCGACCACGCGGTCCATTCGGTAGAGCGGGCCCGCCACCTTGTGGATGGCATAAACGCACAGGACGACCGTGACGATGCAGACGACGAGCGCGTAGACCAGCACCGGAAGGCCGACGATCGGAAGCAGCAGCCACGGCTCGGTCAGGCTGTTGAGCGCCTGGTAGGCGGAACCGTAGCCGCCCCGGAGCGGGCGGGAAAATAGCAGGTACAGCGACCCGAAGACCAGCGTGAGACCGCCGGCGACGGTGATCGCCAGCTTGACCAGGAAGCGGGTGCCGTACCGGCCTTCGGTGATCCTGACGTTGTCGGTGCTTATGTCGGCGCTCATGGGGCCAGCCTCCCGAGCTTCTCTTTCAGCGCGTTCCAGCGCGCCTTGTAATCGTCCCCGGACAGGGACGCCGATTCGAGCGCGGCGGCGTCGCCGCGGATCTCCTTGATGAGCACGAGCGTCGTCCCGCGGATGCCGTCGAGCCGCTCCCCGAACGCGCCGATCTCGGCGGGGCCGGGCGCATCGGTGGGCGTCGACAGGTCGCCCTGCGCGGACTTGAGCAGCACCTCGACCAGCCGCAGGATGCCCGCGTGAATGCGCCGGAGCAGGAAGGCGAACAGGACGAAGGTCGCGACCAGCAGCCCCCCCGCCATCACGAGAAGGTCGCGGACGATGACGTCCGAGACGAGCATGAACGGCGTCAGGTCGTTGTCGAAATGGCCGCGGGCCGTCGCCTCGACGAGCACGCCCTGGACGTCCCGGAAGATCTGGAACGCCAGCAGCGCACCCCCCAGCAGGATGATCGCGCAGAAAAGCATCGCGACCCGGAGCTGGAACCGCGGGTTGATAAGGACGATCCTTCGCATGTTGTACTGCGGCATCGTGTTCATATCTTTTTGTGGCACCCGTCGCACAGCGCCGCGATCCCGAGGGTTCTCGGGTCGGTGCGCCGCAGGTAGAAGGTTTTGAAATAGCGGCCGGGGATGTTGCTCTCGGGCTGCTGGGTCGGCCAGGATTTTTCCTGGGAAAGATAAGCTTTCTTGTGGGCGAAGTGGCAGGTGAGGCACATCATCTTCCCGTCGTCGTTCAGCGGAAACTCGTCGGGCACGTTCATCTTGTGCCCGTACTTCGCGGCGGGACGGGATCCCACGGGATGGGTCCGACCGAGGTGCTCCTTGGCGTGGCAGTCGTAGCAGAGCGTGTCGGCGTCGGCGGCGAAGCGGTCGGCCTCGAAGCGGGTGCCGCCGGAGTAGAAGTGGCAGCGGGGGCACAGGGGCGCCTCCTTCCGCTGGAACGAGGCGTGCGGATTCGTGCGGGGAAAGTTGTCGACGGCCGCAAGGAGGGCCGATGCTGCCCCGAGCGTCAACAGCAACAGATACGGCCAACGCCTCTTGGGCACGGATTCCGGGATCATCGATTCCGTTATACATTTTTTGGGGATCAATTCAAACCCTGCATTTCCCGGTTTTCCGCGCGTCCCGCATGGTGTAGTCTTGCGGGGTAGTCTTGCGGGAGCGGGAAAATCCGGAGGATCATTGAACAACATATCGGCATCTCGCATCCTGGCCGCCCTTGTCCTGTTGCTGACAGCGGCTCCCGTCGGCGCCGGCATCGACAATTCCCATCACGACATCCGGCAGTACCTCCCCGACAAGGACGCATGCCTCGTCTGCCACGCACGCAAGGACACCAACTATTACGGCGTGATGGAAAACGAGCTCGGGACTTACGGCGGGCAGTGCGTCTTCCTGTGCCACTCCGGGAAGGGGATTCTCCCCGAGACCGACACCCTGGTCCCGGAACCGGGCCCGAGCGTCAGCATGACGGATTACGGCACCTCCCAGACGCCCGACTATACCGCTGTGTTCTTCACGCGCTCGCACGGCCGCTGGCCCGACAATCTCAAGAGCGGCAGCGGGCGCCCCACGTCCTGGCCTCCCCCCAACATCTCCTGGCCCGGGGTGTCCACGGGAACCCCGCTCGAGTGCACCTCGTGCCACGCGGTCCACGACAACAGCTACCCGCCGTTCCTGCTCGCGCCGCTCGCCGCCGAATACCCTAATTTCGACGGCTTCTGCGACCGGTGCCACGTCGAGCGGGCGACCGGGAACCTCAGCTCTCCCCCCGACGGCAACCATCCGGTCGACTTCCTCGTCGACAACGCGATCGCCGCGTCCCGCTCCGAGAACGGGCGCTTTCCGCGGCGCATCCTCATCCAGCGCTACGGGCGCGAGGACGGCAGCGGCACGGTCAACGTGTTCGACGTACCGGCCCCGGCCGCGAAATCGTTGAACGACAAGTCCGTCTCGTGGAATATGGGGGGGCACCTGACGTCAGGCCCCACCGAACCCATGAGCGCCTGGACGCCGCGCGGCGGCCGCCAGCAGATGGGCTGCTATACCTGCCATTCGGCGCACCGCCCCAACATCAACGGGGAGCGGAACCTCAACGTCGTCAAGACGATCGACGCCGACAGCGGGTGGAACCCGATCTGCGTAGGCTGCCACGGGAATGCCACCTCCCTCCAGGCCGACCGCGAGGACTGGAACGTCGGCTTGACCGCCTGGGGGCACCCCGCAGGCACCAGGACAACGCTGGACAAGGCCGGCCAATACACCACGACGGTTGGCGGCTTCAAGTTCAAGGTCGCCCCGATCAGCTATCTCAGCCGCCAGGCCGGAAACCAGTTCGGAACCGACGGGGAGCTGCTCTGTACGACCTGCCACCGGGTCCATTTCGGCGTCTCGGGCTCCAAGGGACTGGTCGACATCGGCCAGCACGGCAAATCGATCTGCAAGAAGTGCCACAACGGCGTCGGTCTCCCCAACGAGGCCGACTGGTCCAAGGGCGGGACCGTCACGAGCGGGCACAACCTGCCCAACGCCCATCACGTGACGACCGGCCCGGTCAAGGTGTCCTCCCCAGGGAGCATTCAGTCCCACCCCAAATCCAATGAGCCGGTCACGACGAATCTCCGGGTGAGCCTGCCATCGTGGGCGAACAGCAGCACGGGGCTCGGCGATATCGCGATCAGCATGGACTGCCCCGACTGCCACATCTTCAACGGCACCGCCCACAACTGGTGATCAATTGATGTCAACCCGACGATATTCCTCCCTTTTCCTGGCGGTGCTCGCCCTCCTGGCGCTCTCCGCTCCCGTTCGCCTCGAAGCCGCCCCCCCCGGCCCCAAGTGGCTTTCCGGCTTTCCCATCCGGGCCGGAAATTCGATCATCCTGATGTGGACGCCGATCCCGGGCGCAACCGGGTACCGACTCTTCCGGAAAATGGGCGATGCGCCGTTCAAGGAGATCTACAGCGGCCCTGCGAACACGTACAGCGACACCTCTGTCGCCCTTCCCGACACCGTCACCTACAAGGTGGCCGGCATGATGAAAGACGGCGAATCCGAGACTTCCGCCCCGGGCACGGTCAAGGGGATCGAGCAGATGCAGCCGCCTTCCTTCACCGGCGCCATCGGCTCTACGACCGCCATCACAGTTCGCTGGTCCTCTCCCCAGGGGACGATGTTCTCCAACATCTACCGGGCCGAGTCCGAAAACGGGGCATATATGCTCCAGGAGTCGGTCCAGATCGAAACCTTCACGGACCGGAAGGTCGAAAAGGGAACAACCTACTTCTACCGGATCGCTTCCGTCGGGAAAGACGGCAAGGAATCCCCTTGGTCCGCCCCGATCCGGGCCTCCTTGCGCCGTTCGCAGGCCGAATCGGCCGGCACCGCCGAGAAAACGATCCCCCGGAAACTCGCCGCCCGGGGATTTTTCCGGGGGGAGGAGATCTACGAGCTCAACCAGCCCTCCATTGCCGGCCTCACGCACGATCGCGAGCTTTATGTCCTCGAACGTCGCGGTATCCAGTTCTTCGATGCCGATGGAATCTATAAAAGCCGGATCACCTTCGACAAGGGCTGGGGGCTGCCGGGAAGCGTCGTCGAGGATGGTGACGGCACCTTACTCGTCCCGTTCTTCTCCGAACAGGTCATTCGTCGCCTCGATCGCACGGGAAAGCTCGTCGGCGAGCTGCGCTACCCCCCGTATGTCGACCGGAAAATCGCGCCGCCCAACAAGAAGAAGGGGCCGGCCGAGCCAGCCGACGTCGAGCCCCCCGAGGGCACCGCGCAGAAGGCGCCCAGGTTCCGCAACAACCCCAACCAGGTCGCGGTCGACGGAACCGGCTACTACTGGATTCTCGACGGCGTCCGCGCTCAGGCAATCAAGATCAACGGAAAGGGAGACGAGATCGCAACGGTCGGGCGACCGCCGGGCACTTACGACGAGCGGGAGATGACCGAATCCGACCTGCCGACCGCCAAGGGCATCCAGTACAATCCCGTCGACGGCAAGCTCTACGTCGTCCTCGGGGTCACCGCCCAGATCAAGGTGATCGACCCGAAAAAGGCGGCCGTCGTGGCTACGTTCGGCGGGCTTGGCACGACCAACGCGAAATTCCAGGGAATCGGCGGGCTGGCATTCCGCAAGAACGGCAACATCCTGGTCCTCGATCACCTGATGCAGGCCATCAAGGAGTTCGACCCCGCGTATAAATACGTCGCCACCTACGTCGACGTGATCGAGCGCGACACGATGAAGCTGTCGAGCAACCTGCTGTCCAACTTCGCGTTCGACGAAAACGACCTTCGCTTCTACATCACCAGCGTCATGGGAAACCGGGTCTACAAGTTCGATATTTTGCCCACCAGCCGGCCGGCGGCGATCCAGCCCGGAATGCCCGTCCCGAAGCCGGGGAAGAAGTAGCCCCGCGCCTTTCTACCCCACCTCGACCTTCGCCGAGGGATCGAACGGGCTCGTCCGCAGCGCCAGCGAAAACAGGTACGGGTAGTCCCCCTTCAGGTGCTTCATATAGGCCAGCCAGTCCGAGGCCATCCGCGAATAGGCCCGGTTGATGTCGTTGGCCAGGTGCGCCGCATCGGCCCCCTCCGGGCGATAGCCCGGCGCGCGGTGCGCGAGCTCCTCGACCAGGTGGAAGACGGCCCAGAGCAGGTCCGTGAAGGTGTCGTGCTCGAGCAGGTTGGGATTGGTGAGCAGGCCCAGCAGGAAAGCCCGCTCCTCGAGCAGGAACGCACGCAGGCGGTCCATGTCGGATCGGGAACAATCGATGCGGTAAGGGTGCCTCCCGAGCGCTGCCGCCAGCCGGGCGAAGTCGTCCTCGTCCCATGTGCGCCCATCCGCCAGCGATCCCCGTAGCGATTCCGCGTCGAGGTCGAATTCCGAGAACAGCTCGAGGAGCCGGGTGCCCACCTCGGTGTAAAAAACCCCGATCACCATGTTGAGCTTCTTGAGGAGCGCCGCCTTCTCCCGCTTGCGCATCAGCGTGTCGAGCATGAGCGTGGCGACCAGCACATAAACGGGCAGGAACGCCAGGTTCGAGATCAGCCCTCGCCAGACCCCTTCTAAATCCCCGAACATCTCGTATTGGAGGAAATAGAGCAGCGCGGCAGCGGCGGCCAGCGCCACCCCCAGCACCAGCGTCCAGCGGCGCCCGTCGGTCATATCGCGTCCTTTCCGGCGCCGGGGAGATCCGGCGCGCCGAGCGTGATGCGGTACCAGGCGATCCCGAGGAATTCCTTGCACGCCGCGGCGATGCACCGCATGGCGGAGGCCGACGGAAGACATTCCTGCCAGACATAGGTGCGCCCCGGGTGCGTGCGGAACTGCGCCGGGAAGGGGATCACGGCCACCCCCTTCTTTTCGAACAGGAAGGCGGCGCGCCTCATGTGGTAGGCGGAAGTGACCAGGAGCGCCCGCCGGTACCCTTTCGCCTCCATGAGCTTCCGAACCGAGGCCGCATTCCCGAGGGTGTCGCGGCTGTCGGATTCGACCGTCACTTTCTCGGGCGGGACCCCAAGGTTGACCAGGAAACGTTTCATCACCGGGGCCTCGAGGGCCCGTCCCGGGACCAGGGTCCCTCCCGACACGATGACCTGCAGCTTGAGCTTTCGCTGCAGGCGCACCCCGGTGACGATCCGCGCCATCGTGTCGTCAGTCGGCGCCCCGACCCCGGACAGGTCGGGCACCCCTTCGTCGAGACCGCCGCCGAGCACGACGATGACGTCGCCCCGGGGATTCGCGGGGATGGAAAGGCCGCCCTCGAGCCGCTCGAGCAGACGATCTCCCAGCGGGGCGAGGGAGCAGGCCCAAAGCAGGAGGGCAAAGCCGGCGCACGCCGCGGCGCCCCCCTTTCCCGCACGTTGCAGGCGGCGCGCCGCGAACAGGAGGAGGGCCACCAGGAGTCCGGGCGGCACCAGGAACTGGGTGAGGGCAAACTTGATCACGGGAAGGGCTCTCCGGTCGATCGGGATGTCAACGGTATGACTTGCGCCGGAACAGGTCTGACTTGAGGGAGGAGACGCGATCGAGGAACAGGAGGCCGTCGAGGTGGTCGAGCTCGTGCTGGAGGACGACCGCCTCGAAACCGAGCGCCTCGAGGATGACCTGCTCTCCGTGCCGGTCGAAGGCGTCGACGAGCACCCACTGGGCGCGCACGACGTTGGCGGTGTAGTCGGGGACGCTCATGCATCCCTCGCGGACGACCTGGCTTCCCCCCATCGCTAGAATCTCGGGGTTGACGAGCTCGAGCAGCCCGTGGTTTTCCTGCTTCCCCCCCTTCTTGTGCTGCGAGACGTCGACGATCACGACGCGCTCGGTCCAGCCCACCTGCGGGGCGGCGATGCCGACGCCGCCCGGCATCGCGCGCATCGTCTCGACCAGGTCGTCGACGCGAAGCGACAGCTCGGGCGTGAAGCGCTCGACTTTGCGGGCGACCTCCTTGAGCACCGGGTCCGGGAATATCAGGATGGGGAGGATCGCCATCTCGCGCGCTTTGCCGCCCCTATAGTTCCAGCGTTTCGATCGGACGGATCGAGATGGAGACGTGCAGCTCCCTGCGCAGCGATTCGAGCTCGGCTTCGAGCCCCTTCATGTCGAAGTCGTCGGGGATGTCGGCCTCGATGACCATGACGTAGACCGGGCGATCCTTCGCGCCCACGACCTGCGTCTTGAGGTCGGTCACGTTCACGCGGCGGTCCGCCAGAGCCTGCGTCACCCGGTAGACGATGCCCGGGCGATCGGAACCGTAGACAGAGAGAATGTGCGGCGTGCCCTTGGGCTCCTTGTCCCGGGAGAGATCCTCGGCGCTCACCGGATGAACCGCGACCATGAGCCCGAGGGAGGCGCGGATCCCGTCGAAAGCCCGGTCGAGCGCTTCGGGGGAAGTCATCCCGGGGTGTCCGACGACGAGGAGCATGGCGAACTGCCCCGAAAGGATCGTGTTGCTGGAATCCTCGACGTTGCAGCCCAGCTCGAACAGGACCCGGCTGATGCCGGCCACGATCCCGGGCCGATCGCGGCCCACCACGCTCACCGAAAAGAAGCCCATCGCCCCCTCCTACCGTGTTTTTCCGATGATAGCATGCGGAGATCAGCGCTCGAGCGGCGAGAGGAACCGGACGGCGTCGCGGATCAGGATGCGCTTGCCCTCGACGTCGATCGCGCCGTCGTCCTGCAGTTTCTTGAGCGTGCGGGAAAAAGTCTCCGGGACCGTCCCCAGCCGCGCGGAGAGAAGCGACTTGCTGAAGGAGAGCTCGTAGACTGCGCCGTCGGCCACCGGGATGCCCCGCGATCGCAGCTCTTCTGATACGAACCAGGTGAAGCGCGTCTCGACGTCCTTGAGCGCCAGGTCGTCGACCATGTCGGTCATCCGGCGCAGCCATTTGGAAAGGGACGCCAGCATCCGGATGGCGAGGCGCGGGCTTTTTTCGAGCAGCGAGATGATTCCGAGCCGTGGCAGGAAGACCAGCGTCACGTCGGTGACCGCCGATGCGTGCGCGGGATAGGCGCCCCCCTCGAAGATGACCCCCTCGGCGAACGATTGGCCCGTCTCGAGCAGGTGGAGCACCTGTTCCTTCCCCTCGGCGGACATCTTGAAGACCTTCGCCTTGCCCGCCGCCACCACGTAAAACCCGTCGGCGCGGTCTCCTTCCCGGAAGATCGTCTCGTTGCGATCGAAGCGGCGCAGCGAGGCGACGGCGGCCACCTGGGCGAGGTCGTCTGGCGGGAGGCCCGAAAAGAGCGGCGCGGCGCGAAGCGCCCGGGGAAGATCGGTCATCGAATGCGTCATGCTGGTATTTTGTCACCGACTGGAGGCGCGTCAATGACAAACGTGGGATTCATCGGGCTCGGGATCATGGGCGAGGCGATGTGCAGGAACTTGATTCGCAAGGGGCATGCCGCGGTCGTCTTCAACCGGACCCCGGGAAAAACCGCTGCGCTGGAAGCGGAAGGGGCCCGTTCCGCGACCTCCCCGGCCGACGTCGCCCTCCGGTCGGACGTCGTGATCACCATGCTGGCGGACCCCGACGCCGTCCGCCGGATCTACGACGGGCCCGGCGGAATCGCCTCGGTCTCGCTGGCAGAGAAAGTGTGCATCGACATGAGCACGGTCTCGCCCGAATGCTCCCGCCAGACGGCGGCCTCAGTCGCGGGTGCGGGGGGCGACTTCCTCGAGGCGCCGGTGCTCGGCAGCAAGAAGCCCGCGACCGACGGCACGCTCACCATCCTGACCGGGGGGGACGAGGCGCTCGCGGAAATGCTTCGGCCGCTCCTGCTCGCCATGGGGTCGAAGGTCGTGCACATGGGCGGGATCGGGGCCGCGGCGCACATGAAGCTGATCGTCAACCAGATGATGGGGACGATCCTGTGCGTCTTCGGGGAAGCGGCGCTGACCGGGCTCGCGGCCGGGCTGCAGGCGGAGAAGATCATCGAGGTCGTGATGGCGTCCGGGGCGGCCTCGCCGGTCGTCGGCCTTAAAGGGCCCGACATGCTGGGCGCCCGGAGGTTCGAGACGCACTTCCCTCTGCGGCACGCACTGAAGGATATGAAGCTCGCGGTGCTTGCAGGGGATGCGATGGGGGTGCCGACCCCGGTGACGGCCGCGGTGCAACAGCTTTTCGCCGTCGCCCGCGAGCGGGGATTCGGGGATCAGGACTTCTCGGCGGTGGTGCGGGGATTGACGGGGAACTAGCGGAAAGGACAGGATGCGGGGAGGGAGGCGGCGCCCCCTCCCCCGGCGTTACTTCACCTTATACGAAAATTTCACGGTCGCGGTCTGCTTTCCCGAGACAAAGTCGATCTGGAATGCGTAGCTTCCCGCCTTGGACATCGCGATGTCGGCGCTGTAAGGCCCGCCGATCTGCTTGAGGTCGGTCTTGACCTTCTTCTTGTCGGGCCCGACCATCGTCACGGTCCCTTTCCCGGAGGAAAGGCTCTTCCCGGTCGCGGGGTCCATGATCGAGAGCGAAAGGAAATGGGAGGTCGGAGTCCCTTCGGACTTTCCCGACGACTTCATCTTGGCCACCTGCTCGCGCCGGTCGAGAATCTTGATCTGGCAGCGCCAGGGGCCGAATTCTCCGCCGTGGACTCGCTCGCCCAATGCGTCCATGGTCTGGTGCCCCCTGTCGGGAGCGACATTGTCGGACTGGATCGCCTTGAGGTCGATGAGCGTCTTGTCCTTCTTTTGCGCCGCTGTCGCGACGCCTGCCGACAGCAGGCACGCCAGTGCCAGCGTGATGGCCGTTCCCTTCTTCATGCGTCGGTCTCCCTTCGGGAATATCTTTGAGAAGGATACACGCCCCCGCCCCGGTTTGCCAACTACTTCACCCCGGGCTTCGGGGAGACTACGTTTTCGCGACCGAAGGGCGGGCGTCGAGCGTCTCTCGAACTTTCCGGGCAAGCGCATCCTGGGTGAAGGGCTTCTGGAGAAATGCCACGCCCGGGTCGATTACGCCGTGGTGAACGATCGCGTTGTCGGTATAGCCGGAGATATACATGACGCGAAGGGCGGGAAAACGGGAAAGCAGCCGCTCCGAAAGCTGCCGGCCGCTCATCCCCGGCATGACGACGTCGGTGACGAGCAGGTGAACCGGCTCGGTGCCGACAGCCATCAGTTCAAGCGCCTCGCCGCCGCCGGACGCCTCGATCACCTTGTACCCGTAGCGTCGAAGCATCCGGGCCGCAAGCTCCCGGACCGTCCTTTCGTCCTCGACCAGCAGCAACGTCTCGCCTCCACCCGTCGTCGTCCCGGAGGTCGCGGGCACATCGACTTTCATGCGAAGCACGTCGCCGGACAGGCGCGGAAGGTAGACCTTGAACGAAGTGCCTTTGCCCGGCTCGCTGTAGGCCGTGACGTGCCCTCCGCTCTGGCTGACGATCCCGAACACGGTCGCCAGCCCCAGGCCGGTCCCCTTTCCCTTTTCCTTGGTCGTGAAAAACGGGTCGAAGATGTGGGGAAGGACCTTGGGATCGATGCCGCAGCCCGTGTCGCTGACGGCCAGCATCACGTACGGCCCCGGTTTCGCGCCGAGCCGATGACCGACGTATTCCTCGTCGAGGTCCACGTTCGCGGTCTCGAGCGTGAGATGGCCGCCTTCCGGCATCGCATCCCGGGAGTTGACGACGAGGTTGACGAGCACCTGCTCCACGTGATGGGGATCCGCCATCGTCATCCCTAGCCCCGGGGCGAGCGAACTTTCGAGGACGATGTCCTCCCCGATCAGCCGCCGGAGCATCGGATCCATCTCTCCGACGACCCGGTTGAGGTCGAGCACCCGGGGTGCAAGGATCTGGCGGCGGCTGAAGGAGAGCAGTTGGCTGGTCAGGGCGGCCGCCCGCTCGGCGGCTTTCCGGATCTCTTCCAGCCCGTGCCGGTGCGGGTCGTGCTCGGCCAGGTCGTCGAGCATCATCTCGCTGTAGCCGGTGATCGCGGTGAGCAGGTTGTTGAAGTCGTGCGCCACGCCTCCGGCCAGGCGGCCGATCGCCTCCATCTTTTGGGACTGCCGGAGCTGCGCCTCGGTCTTCCGAAGCGCCTCTTCGGCGTGGCGACGATCGGCGATCATCCGGTTGAATGCGGCGGCCAGGTCGAGGACTTCCCGCCCTCCCCCGTTCGGATGGACCTCCCCCTCGTGCGCCCCCTCCTCGCCGAATGCGCGCATCGATTCCGAAAGCTCCGCGAGGGGCGCCACGATCCGGCGGCCGATCAGGACCGCCACGAAGAGACTGAGCGCCATGACGGCCAGGACGATGCCCACCACGCGGTCGCGGACGGCGCGAAGCCGCGCCTGGATCGGCTTCTCGCTGAGACCGACGTGGACCGCTCCTCGGAGCCCGGGCACGAGCGGCTGACGGGATAAGAGGATGGGGCCGAGACCGGTGGAAAGGCGGATGAAGGCGCGCCCGCCCCCGGTCACGGGCGCAGACGGCAGCAGCCCCCGCGGGAAGCCGCCCTCGAACGTGTGGGCGACGATTTCCCCGTCGAACCCGGTGACGTAGGCAAACAGGACGTCGGGCGACCGCGTGGTCGTATCGACCAGCGCCTCGTGGACAGGAACCACATCCCCCTCGATGACCTGCACCGCAACGCGGTCGGCGATCGCCTGCGCGGTGACCATCCCCCGCGCCTCGATCTCCCGGTTGAGCGATTCGACCATGACGGCGCGGGTCGCAAGGAGCGAAAGGAGGCCGATGGCAGAAGCCACGAAGAACACCAGAGCGAGCAGCCGCGTGGTCAGCCTCATCGTTTCGCCCCGCCCGGCGTCGGGTCGAGCAGGCCGAATGCACGCGCCCATTTCCTGAGCCCGGCGTAGTCGGATTCCGAGGCACGGACGAACCCGCCGGCCATTTCGGTCCGGTCCCAATGATAGAGGCCTGCCGCATCCCGGCCGTTCGGCTGGAAGTCGAGGAGGGCGGCAGTCACGCGCTCCCGGACATCCTCGGGGACTTCCCGGGCCGAGACGATCCCGGAGGACGGAAAGTCGGGAGAGACTTCCAGGATTCGGAGCATGCCGTCTTTTTCGAAACGCCGGGCAAGGAGATCTTGCAGCCCCCCCGCGTCGAATCGGCCGGCCGCGACGGCGGCCGCGCAGTTGCGATGCGAGCCCGTGTACTCGTAGCGGGACAGGTCGCGCAGGACGACTCCCTCCCCGCCCAGCAGGATCCGGGGGATCAGGTGTCCCTGGGTCGAGTTGAAGGCGCCGAAGGCGAAGGACTTGCCGCGAAGGTCCCCGATCTTCCGGACGGAACTTCGGAGGGGTGTCACGATCGCCGACCGGTAATCCGTCTTGCCGGCGGCATCGCGCCCGCGAACCAGCGGAATCGCGCCGTATCGCGCCTGCATCCGCAGGAATGTGCCGGCCCCGACCGCGGCGAATTGAACCCGTCCGCCGCCGATCCCGTCGACGATGTTCCCGTTCCTGGGGAGAAAGCGCAGCTCGAATCGACGACCGGTCGCCTTGGAGAGCCATGCAAGGAAAGATGCATACTGGCGAGCATCTTCCTGGACGTTGTTGCGCGGCTCGAATCCGAACCGGAGGACGCCCGGTTCGGGTGAAACCGTCGTTTCCCGCAACGCCCGCTCGTCGACCCGGTCGGACAGGTCGACCGCGGTCCGCTCCCCGCCCCCGCACGCGGTCAGGGTGCCGGCAAGGCAAAGGGCCAGCACCAGAATGATCCGGGACGATGTCTTAACGGCGGCTCGCATCAGTGTCCCAATCATAAGCCCGCAGGAGGGATGCTGCCACCCCCGGAATCCATCCCGGCAAATTGCTTCATAGTATAAATTCCTGCAAAAACAAGCCGGTTCGGTCATGGGGTCCGCGGACGCCCTACAACGAGGACGGCGATGTCAAGCCGGTGGCGCAGCTCGTCGATGGTGGCGCCGTGCACCACGTCGGCGAGCCCGTGATGACCGTGGGCGCCTACGACCAGCAGGTCGATCTCCTGCGCCCGGACGATCTCGGGCAGCGCCCGCACCGGGCTGCCGTAACCGAGCACGGTCTCGGCATCGACGTCGAACTTCCCGAGCGCAACGGCATGGCGCTGCAGCCGGGCGAGGTCCTCGACGCTTTCCCGGTCGGCCGCATCGAGACCCAACGCGCGTGACGCGGCGCTCTCGACGACGTGGATCAGCACGAGCCGACATCCCGCCGCCGACGCCATCGCAGCCGCCCGCGCCAACACCTCGGGATCGGCCGTCCCGAAATCGAGCGCGGCGCCGATCTTCCGGAACTGCGGCGCCGGCTCCAGCGGTTCCCCGCCCGCTTCCCCGTGGACGCCGCCCGCGGCCGGTTTTCCCTTGCGTCGCCGCTTCTCGATCAGCGGCTCCCCGAGAAGGAAGAGGAGCAAGGCGCCGAGCGCGATGACGACCGGCAATGCCGCGTAACGCGCTGCGGCCGCGCCGGGGCCGCTTCCCGCCAACCAGCCCGACATCGTGTCGGAAAGCAGCTTGGCGTTGAGCACGGCGATCAGCCCCGCAACCGCCCAGGCAAGCGCCTTCTCCCAGGGAGGGATGACGAACGCCCCCATCAGCTTCCGGTCGCTCACCATCCGGATGAGCGGGACCACGGCGAAGGGAAGCTGGAGGCTCAGGATCACCTGGCTGAGCACCATCAGCCGCCCGGTCGCCTGCTCGCCCATGAGTACGATGACCGCGACGGCGGGAATGATCGCGATCGCGCGCGTCACCAGGCGGCGAAGCCAGGGACGCATGCGGACGTCGAGAAACCCTTCCATGACGATCTGGCCGGCCAGCGTCCCGGTGATGGTGGAGCTCTGCCCCGCGCAGATCAGCGCAAGGGCGAACAGGATCGGCGCGACGCCGTTGCCGACGAGCGGCGCCAGCAGCCGATATGCGTCCTGGATTTCGGCCACGGCAAAGTGCCCGTTCCGGTAGAACACGGCCGCCGCCATCACGAGGATCGCCGCGTTGATGAAGAACGCGATATTGAGCGCCACGACGGAATCGATCACGTTGAAGCCGAGCGCCTGGCGCAGCCCCCGCGCGGTCTTGACCACCTTGCGCGACTGCACCAGCGCGGAATGGAGGTAGAGGTTGTGCGGCATCACGGTGGCGCCGATGATGCCGACGGCGAAGTAGAGCGCATCGGCATCGGGAAGGCCGGGCAGGAACCCCCGCGCGATGCCCGGCAGGTCGGGCTTCGCGATCACGATCTCGAACAGGAAGCAGCCGCCGATCGTCGCGATCATCACGAGGATGAACGCCTCCATCCGTCGCATTCCCTTCTGGTGCAGGAAGAGCAGCAGGAAGGTGTCGAATGCGGTGAGCAGCACCCCGACGACGAGCGGCAACCCGAACAGCAATTGGAGCCCAACCGCGGAACCGACCACCTCGGCAAGATCGCACGCCGCGATGGCCGCCTCGCACAAAAGCCAGAGGACGATGTTGACCGGGCGGGCGTAGCGGCGGCGGCACGCCTGCGCCAAGTCCTGCCCCGCGACCATCCCGAGCCGCGCGGAGAGCCCCTGGAGCAGCACCGCCATGGCGTTGGACATGAGCAGCACCCAAAGCAGCGCGTAGCCGTAGCGGGAACCGGCAGCGATGTCGGTGGCCCAGTTGCCCGGGTCCATGTACCCGACGGAGACGAGATAGGCGGGACCGGCGAAGGCGAGCAGCCGCCGAAGGCCCCCCTGCCGTTGGGGGATGACGACCGACTCGTGCACCTCGGAGAGCGACTTGTCAGTCACCGTCGTCGGCCTGGGTCGCCGGAAGCTGCAGCGTGAAAGCCACGCCGCCGGCGGGGAGGTTGGCGACGGAAAGCTCGCCGTCGTGCTGGTCGGCGATACGCGAGCAGATCGAGAGGCCGAGCCCCGTTCCTTCGTCGCGCGTCGTGTAGAACGGGTCGAAGATGCGCTCGAGCGCGTCTTCGGGGATCGGGGGGCCCGTGTTGGCCACCCGGACGAAGACGTGGTCGGCCTCCCCGTGTCTCAGGCGGCCGATCGCCAGCGAGAGCGTCCCGCTTCCGGCGGGCGTCATCGCCTGGATCCCGTTGAGCGCGACGTTGAGCAGCAACTGGAGGAGCTGGTCGGGATCGCCCGAGACGATCGGAGCGGGATCGGCGAGGCACGGCGACTGCGAGACCGTGACGCCGTGGCGGCGCGCCTGCGGCTCGACCAGCGCGACGACCCGCGAGACGACTTCGCGCAGGTCGGTCGGGCGCCGGTCGGGCGTCATCGGCCGGGCGAACCGCAGGAACCGCTCGGCCACCTGCGACAGCCGGTCGATCTCGGCCATGTGAAGATCGAGCATCCGGCGCTCGGGCGTTTCCTCGGGGACCACGTCGCGCAGGATCTCGGCGGTCCCCTTCATCGCGTGCAGCGGGTTCTTGATCTCGTGGGCGATGCCGGCGGTCATCTCGCCGAGCGCCCCCAGCTTTCCGGCCCGGATGAGCTGCTGTTCGACCCGGCGCTGCTCCTCGAGCGCCTGCGACAGCTCTGCGGCCAGCCGCTGCGCTTTATCGCGCTCCCGCCGTTCCCGGTCGACCAGGAGGCCGGCGACCAACGCGATGGCGTTGTACAGGAAGATCTCGAGCCCCTTCTCGAGCGCGCCGCCGGGGTCCCGGGCGACGAGGCTGCCGAAGGCGTGCGGCAGATAGACGAGCGAGGCGAAGACCGACAGCGCGATGGCGCCCCGGGATCCGGCGATGAAGGCGGCGAACAGGATCGGCAGGTAGTAGAGGCGCCGGAGGACGTCGTGGACCCAGGGATACTCGGGCCCGGTCGCATAGTGGCAGACGGTGATGGCGAGACAGGGCAGCCAGGCGGCCAGCAGAATGCGGGGCGAGAACAGCGGCCGGAGGTCGTCGGCCAACCCGGGATGCGGGCCGCCGGACCGCTGAGGGTCAGACATCCCCGTTCCGCCGGATGCCGTGCTTTTCGATGCGGTAGACGAGAACGTGACGCGGAACCCGCAGGAACGCCGCCGTCCGGGTGATGTTGCCGCCGTTGAACCGGAGCGCCCGTTCGATGACCCGCGTCTCGAGGTCGACGAGCGACAGGCCGCCCGGCGGCAACGGCGGCCATTCGTCGCCGACGGCTTCCGCTTCGGCCGCGCCCGCGGCCAAGGCGCCCGATGGAAGGGGCGGAAGGTCGTCGAGCGACAGCTCGTCGCCTCGGCACAGGATGGCCATTCGCTCGCACGCGTTCTTGAGCTCGCGCACGTTGCCCGGCCAAGACCGCCGCGCGAGTTCGGCCAGCACGGCCGGCGGCGCCGAAAAGTCACGCTCGGCCTTGAACGCGGCCAGAAAATGCTCGACCAACGGCGGGATGTCTTCGGGCCGTTCCCGCAACGGCGGCACCCGCAGTGCGACGACGTTGAGCCGGTAATAGAGGTCTTCGCGGAAAGCCCCTTCGCGGATCTGCTGCTCGAGATCGCGATTGGTGGCGGCCACGATGCGGACATCGACGGCGACCGGCACGTCGGAACCGACGACGTCGACCATCTTTTCCTGGAGCGCCCGCAGCAGCTTCCCCTGGAGCGGCAGCGGGATCTCGCTCACCTCGTCGAGGAACAGCGTGCCCTTCTCGGCCTGCCGAAAGCGCCCGGGCCGGCTGCGCACGGCGCCCGTGAACGCCCCGCGCGCATGCCCGAACAGCTCGGACTCGAGCAGCTCGCCCGGAACCGCCGCGCAGTTGACCGCCACGAACGGCCCCTGGGCCCGCGGCGACCGGACATGGATGCGGCGCGCCACCGCCTCCTTGCCCGTGCCGCTTTCGCCCGTGACGAGCACCGTCGCCTCGGAACGCGCCACGCGATCGACCATCTCGATGAGCCGGGCCATCGCGGGCGATGCGGAGACGATCTCGCGCTCGACCCCGGAGGCGCGGATCCGGAGCGCGCGCACCTCGTCGGTCAGCCGCCGGCGCTCGAGCGCCTTGCCGACCGAGAGCAGCAGCTGGTCGCGGTGGAACGGCTTGCCGATGAAGTCGTACGCCCCCTCGCGCATCGCCTCGACGGCCGTCTCGACGTTGCCGAAGGCCGTGATCACGAGCACCGGCACCTCGGGCGCCCGCCCGCGGACGGCCCGCAGCACCTCGAGCCCCGTGACGCCCGGCATCTTCAGGTCGGTGACGACCAGGTCGAACGACTCGGGCGAGAACGCCGCAAGCCCCTCGCTCCCGTCGGCAGCGGCGCGCACCTCGTAGCCCGCCTTGCGCAGGTTGAAGAGCGCGACCTCCCGCCCTGCGAGGTCGTCGTCGATGAAGAGGATCCGCCCTGCCACCTCAGCCCGCCTTTCCGGCTATTCGACCGGAATGACCTCGCTGACGAGCCCCCGGAAGTCGCCTTCCTTGTAGCCGATCGCCTTGTCTTCCGGGTACTTTTCGTCGAGCACATGGCGAACGTCCTGCGGAATCGCCTTCGCATCGCCATGGCACCGGAGACAGGAGGATCCGACCATGATCGGCTTGACGTAGCGGAAGACCGGCTTTCCGCCAATCGCCTCGCGCCGGAGCTCGTCGGTAGGCATGCTGCCCTCCTTCGCGAAGCGCTCGAACCGTGCCAGCGCCTCCTGCTCGAAGGCATCGGGCGTGTTCCGCTGATTGCGGAGCCGGGAGGAAATCCGTTTCACCTTGACGCCGGTCGTGGTCTCGATCTCCTTGCCGACCGTCAGCGCCTGGTAGTAGCACTGGGGCAGCGCCTCGGCCACGCCTTTCTCCTGGATGTTCGACGCCAGCTGATCGCGAAGCGTATCGCTCAACACGTTGGCGACGCGGCGCCCCTTGGCCAGCGCCTCTTCCTCGGTGGTCGCCGCCCCCACGGCCCCGCCGAACACGAACGACATCGCTGCGACGACCGTGACAACCCTCTGTACGGACATGCGCCCTCCCCCGCCGGCTCGTGCCGGCATTCATTTGTGGACTGTATACGCGCATTCTAGCGCATTTTCGGCCATTTCCCGAGACCACGCACGCATTGCTGTGCTATTTTCCAATGGATATCCCGAATCGGAGGATCCACCTTGAAAAAACGGTTGCCCACGTGGAAAGGCATCCTCCTCTTCCTTTCCATCCTGGGCCCGGGGATCATCACGGCATCGGTCGACAACGACGCCGGCGGAATCACCACCTATTCGATCGCCGGCGCCCACTTCGGATACGATCTCCTCTGGACGCTGATCCCCATCACCATCGCCCTGGTCGTCGTCCAGGAGATGGTGGCCCGCATGGGCGTCGTCACCGGCAAGACGCTTTCCGACCTGATCCGCGAGAAGTTCGGCGTCAAGCCGACCTTCCTGCTGTTGCTCGCACTCATCGTCGCCAATTTCGGGAACGTCGTCGCCGAGTTCGCCGGGTGGGCCTCCGCCTGGGAGATCGCCGGCGTCCCACCTGCCCTCTCCGTTCCTGTCGGTGCGGCCGCCGTCTGGTTCCTCGTCGTCAAGGGCTCCTACCGGATCGTCGAAAAGATCTTCCTGATCGCCTGCCTCATCTTCCTCACCTACCCGATCGCGGCGGTGATGGGCAAGCCCGACTGGATGAAGGTCGGCGTCAACCTGATTCGCCCCGTAGCCCGCTTCGACGGCGCCTACCTGACCATGCTGATCGGCATGGTCGGGACCACCATCGCCCCGTGGATGCAGTTCTACCTGCAGTCCGCGGTCGTCGAGAAGCGCGTCCAGGTCGAGAACTATCCCCTCACGCGGATCGACGTGATCTTCGGCTGCTTCGTCACCGACGCGGTGGCGCTCGCGATTATCGTGGCGTGCGGCGCGACGCTCTATGTCCAGGGCATCACGATCGAGACGGCCGGCGATGCCGCCCGGGCGCTCGCCCCGCTCGCCGGGGATTACGCCTCGCACCTCTTCGCCATCGGCCTGGCCAACGCGTCGCTGTTCGCGGCGTCGATCCTGCCGCTGGCGACGGCCTACTCCGTGTGCGAAGGGATGGGCTGGGAATCGGGGATCGACAAGAACTTCCGGACGGCGCCGCAGTTCTTCTGGCTCTACACCGGACTGATCGTGCTCGGGGCGCTCTGCGTCATGGTTCCCGGCGCCCCTCTCGTCGTCATCATGTACGCCTCGCAGGTCGTCAACGGCATGCTGCTGCCGGCGGTCCTCATCTTCATGCTCAAGCTGATCAACGACCCGGAACTGATGGGAATCTACGTCAACTCGAGGGGATTCAACCTCATCGCCTGGGCAACCACCTGGATCATGATTGTCCTGACCGTCCTGCTCGTCGTCGTCACGATCTTCCCGGGGCTGCCCGGGCTTGTGGGGTTATAACGCCGCCATGCCGCACAACTTGAAAAGCTTCTGTCTCGTCACCGTGTTCTCGCTGATCCCGGAGGAAGCGGAGGCGATCGCCGAATCGGTCCGCGCCTTCGGGGCCGATTGCCGCGTCGCCTGCACGGCGGCCCAACTGCGGGAAGTCCTGATCGAGAACGGATGCAACGGTCTCCTCTACAGCATCCCGTCCACGATCCGCATCGACGCCGCCGGCAAGGCACTGCTCCGGACGCTGGAGCAGGTCTACCCGGTCGCCCGAGCCAAGTGGAAGGACTCCGACCGATCGCTCTCCGTCATGGGCACCCACGGGCCGGTGGTGCGGACGCTGCCGGATTTCCTGGCCGCCTGCGCCGCCTTCCCCGCCCGCCGGATCCGCCGGTACGAGCGGAGTGACAAGACGCTGAACGTGCTGCTTTTCTCCGACACCGGGATGGAAGACGCCGAGCAGACGTTCTCGCTCAACCTCTCCATCGGCGGCGCCCGCCTGCATTCGTCCCTGGAATGGCACGTCGGCGACACGCTCTACCTGTCGTTTCTGGAGCTGCCCTGGCAGGATCCCGTCCGGGCCGAGGTCCGGCATGTCATCCCGTGGGGCGTCCCGTATCACGCCCGCAGCATCGGCGTGCAGTTCGACGGAATGACGCCGGAGCACGCCGACAACCTGAGCTTCCTCCTGTTCGGGAAAAAGGCCTGACGCCGCTAGCCGCGACTACATCTTCCTTCGACGTTTCCGGGAGGCGGGGGGCAGCAGCAGGTCGACGACGTCGTCGACCGTGATGACGCCGAGCAGGCAGTTCTCGTCGTCGACGACCGGCAGCGCCAGCAGGTTGTATTTCGAGATCAGCTCGGCCACCGACTGGTGGTCGGATTCAGCGCGCACCGTGATCAGCTTCCGGTGCATCACCTCGTCGAGCCGCTTCGACGGATCGGCCAGGATCGCGTCCTTGAGGCTCACCACCCCCAGCAGCTTCTCGTCCTGGATGACGTACATGTAATAGACCGCCTCGATCTCGTGCGCGTATTCCCGGAAGCGGTCCATCGCGCCGCCCACGGTGGTCTCGGGCGGGAATTCGAGATACTCGTTGGTCATCAGGCCGCCCGCGGTGTCGTCCTCGTGGTGCAGGAGCTCGTGGACGTCCTGCGCCTCGTCCTTCTCCATCAGCCCCAGGATCTCCTGCGCCTTTTCGGCGGAGAGGTCGGCGATGACGTCGGCCGCCTCGTCGGGAGGCATCCGCTCGATGACGTCGGCCGCCTGCTCGCGGTCCATGTCGGCGATGATGTCGGCCTGCACCTCGGGCTCGAGCTCGTGCAGCGCCTCGGCCGCCGTCTCGAGGTCGAGCTTCTCGAAGAACTCGGTGCGCTCGTCGGGCGCCAGGTCGGAGATGATCTGGGCGATATCGGATGGGTGCAGGTCGGACATCGCGTCGCGCGTGACCGACAGCGTCAGCCGGTCGAGCTTCGACTCGAGCGGCTGGATCACCGACCAGGGAATGAGCTGGTGGCGCAGCGGATGGCGGATCGCCCGGAAGAAGCCGTCGCCCCGCCGCTCGATGCCCAGCCGCCGGAGGATGCCCCGCATGCCGACATCGACGTCGGTCAGAAGAGCGTTCCCGCCTTCCTCGGTCAGCTTGACGTCGTTGACCCGGACGACCTTGGCGCCGTTGATGTCGACGATCTGCTTGTCGAGGATGTCCTTGGCGATCAGCAGCCGGTCGGGCGAGGGAACATATTCGGGAAGATCGACCTCGGTCTTGCGCGACGAGATGATGCGCCGGTTGAAGATGGCCAGCTCCTCCCATGGAAGGAAGCGCTGCGTCTTGTTTCGCTCGAGGACGAGACCGACCGCGCGCGGAAACGGCCCCCCGCCCTCGACAGCGATGTCGCGAACTTTGCCCACCTCGTCGCCCGCCGGATCGAGCACCGACTTTCCGAGCACGTCCCCGACGAACACCTCACCGATCAGCGACATGCCGCCCCCCCTGTGCTGCCTGTTTCCTGCATCAGGTCTACTCTACGGAGCCGCTTGAGCGAGGTCAAGGAACGGCGCATCCGGTCGAGGGATGATGCTAGATTGAACAGAGAGAATTCATCCAAGGAGCAGCACCGAACATGAGCCAGCCGAACGCCGGGCCGCAGCCCGGCATCGCGTCGCCGCATCGCGCCAACCCCTATCGCCGCCTGCCGCTGGTCCGCTGGGTCGTCCAGGTCGCCTTCCTGCTTTTCTGCCTGCTGATCGGAATCGGGTTCGCGCGCTTCCAGGCGCAGCTCGTCGCGGGCGGCCCGGTCACTGCGCACCGATCGGGCGCGATCGAGGCGTTCCTGCCCATCAGCGCGCTGATGGGGCTCAAGCGTTTGCTGCTTACCGGGCAATACGACGCCATCCACCCGGCGGGGCTGACGATCTTCATCGCCGCGCTTCTCTCGGCCTTCTTCGCCCGGAAGGTGTTCTGCTCGTGGGTCTGCCCGGTCGGCACGCTTTCGCGCGCAGTCGAGTGGCTGGGGAAGAAGATATTGTGGCGGAAGCGGAAGGCCGAGACGCTCATCCCGACGGGGCTCGACCGGGCGCTCCTGTCGCTCAAATACCTGCTGCTGGCGTTCTTCGGATATATCGTGCTCTGGCAGATGGACGTTCCCGCGATCGAGGCGTTCATGTTCGGGCAGTACAACGTGGCGGTCGACGCCAAGATGCTGCTCTTCTTCACGGAGATGTCGCGCACCGTGGCGGTGACGCTTCTCGCGCTGGCCGCCCTGTCGTTCGTCGTCAAGCACTTCTGGTGCCGATACCTGTGCCCGTACGGCGCGCTGCTCGGCCTGTTCTCGTGGGGGTCGCCGCAGAAGGTCGTCCGCGACGCCTCGACATGCATCGACTGCCGCGCCTGCACGCGCGCCTGCCCGGTCGAGATCCGGGTGCACGAGAAGGACGCGGCGCTGACGCCCGATTGCACCGGCTGTCTCTCGTGCGTCGCAGCCTGTCCGGTGAACGATTGCCTGACGGTAGGTCGAAAGGGTCAGGCCGGCTGGTCGCCCTGGTGGCTGCCCGCCGCGGGGCTCGGCATCATCCTGCTGCTTTGGGCGGTCGCCCGGCTGACCGGCCACTGGAACACTTCCATCCCGCTGCCCGACCTGGCCGACGCCTACCGGCAGGCGAAAACGCTCGCGCATCCCTAGCAGCGCCGGACCACCGGGCTTCAGATCACCTCGTTGTCGGCCGCGGCAGGCACAGCGCCGTCGGGGGCGACGGCCGGCGCTTCCTCCGGCGGGGCAGGCCCCGACGGCGCCACAATCGCGTTGTCGGCCGACAGGCCGGGCGGCAGCGGCTCGACCGGCGGCGGAGCGGCGAGCGTCTGCTCGACCTTGCGCGCCAGGCCCGACAGGTTGGGCCGCTCGGCCATCGCGGCGGCGTACTGCCCGCCCGAGATCATCCGCGCCGCGTACATCCGCCGCACGATCCGGGTCGAGCGCGCCATGACCTTGTCCATCTTCTTGTAGGGGTTGAGCGCCTTCGGGCCCGGCAACATCGCGGCGAAGAAGGCGCACTCGCGCACCGTCAGCGCGGACGCCGGCTTGCCGAAGTAATAACGGGCGCCGTGCCCGATGCCGTAGACCATCGGCCCCAGCTCGACCACGTTCAGGTACAGCTCGAGGACGCGCCCCTTGCTCAGCTCGCTGTCGAGCCGCCGGGCGAGGTAGAGCTCCTTCAGCTTGCGCGTGATCGTCTTCTCCCGCGACAGGAACAGGTTCTTCGCCACCTGCTGCGTGATGGTGCTGCCGCCGCGGGCGAACTTCCCCTTCTTGATGTCGTCCTGGATCGCCTTCTTCATCGCGTCGAAGTCGACCCCCTCGTGCTTGTAGAAGTTGCCGTCCTCGGAGGCGACGACCGCCCGCTTCATCGCAGCCGGAATCGCGCGGGCCGGCGTCCAGTTGCGGTTCTTCGGCCCGACGACGAACGGGTGCTCGTCGCCGTTCCAGTCCTTGACCGTGATCACCATCGAGACGCGCGGGTCCTTGAGGATCGAGACGGACGGCATCAGTGCAAGCGACACGGCGATGTAGCCGAAGTACGCGGCGACGAGGAGAAAACCCCAGAGGAAGAAACGGCGAAGGGAGCGCATCACAGAACCAGGTTACGACCGATTGAAATCATCTTCAAATCCCCTGATGGCCATTAAGACCTCCGCGAAGGAAGGAGGCTCTTCGAAAAACATCTCGGAACGCATCGCTTCGTAATCCTTCCGCCAGCCTCCCAACCGTTCCTCCCTCGGGGAAACCTGCAATGTCCCTTTTCGAAGCGTGCCGTAATCCACACCGGTTCGCTTGAAGAAAATCTCCCGGTGGCGTGCGGCGCGGTCGAACAGATCGAGGTCCCCCATGGCCTCTCTCGCAATCCCGTGGCCAATTAGACACCAGAGGTCGTAATAGTGCCGGGACAATCTCGGCGGAAGCTTTTTGTCGGGGGGAAGAAAATTGGCCTCGTGAAGCAGCATCGCCTTTTCCCAAAAAGTCCGGCGAGCCACCACGGTTTGTATTGAACAGAGGCTGTCGGGCATCACGTCGGGGAAAGCCTTCGCCAGATAGGGTTGGATCGACGGCGACTCGACCGGTTCCGGTTCCGATCGAGCGCCCATTTCTATTTTGACCACCGGCCGTATGTAAGCGATGCTCCCTTCAAACACCGAGGGATAACGGAATAGCAAGGTTTGATCATCGGGATCCTCCGCATCCGGAACCAGTTCCCACTTCAAGTCGGTGGAGAGGACTTCCCTACAACGCCGTTCAAGGTCAGGCAATAATGTTGCGCGAATTCGTCGACTGCATTCGGCGATGAGTTGCTTCCGTTTATTGCGACTGAGTTCCCCGCCGAAGCCGAGAAATTCCCGGTCTATGACCACATCGATATCTTCCGAAAAGCGGGAGATCAACTGCCACCCCTTGGAAAGGGAAGTCCCACCCTTGAAAGTCAGATGCGGGCCCCATTCGGGCAGGCCGAACAGCTCCCTCAAGGTCCAGCAGACCCAGAAATCCTTTTCGATGCTGGCGGGCACCAGACCCAGCCGCTGGAATCCTTCTTCGCAGAGGAGGCGACGCCGCTCCGCCGAAAGGCGGATGAATGAATTCATGCCCTCAGCCCTCATTCCCTTCCGCGACTCGCCGCATCCACGAGGCAACCCACGCAGGCGCATACCGGACATCCCGGACCAGCTGCTTTTTATCCTCGACGGAAAGACGGTTGCGCAATCGCTTGACGATCGAATCATCTACCTGCCGCATGCCAATGTGCCGGAGCGCCTGGATAACCAGACCGCTCACCCGTCCGGCGGTTGCCATCGCTCGGGGGGTCGTCCGCTTTAGCTGGATGATCTGTCTGCCGAGTTGGACCTTCCGGGTCGGCCCGTCCGTAAGGAACACGACTTTCATCGGCACCTGCTCGGATAACCCCAGAAGATTGGCAGCATATCCACCGGATGGCTGCAGTCGAATATTGTCGTGCCCCTTCAACGCCTTGACGAGCGCATCGATCGTGGGCGAAAGTGGGCCAAGTTCCGGATCGATTTTGGGATAATCGTAAAGCCCTCGAGCCACCCGGCGCAATGTTCCTTTTTTCACAAGACGGTGCAACGCCACATCCACCGCCTGACGGCTTCCCAAATCGAGAAAGTCGTTCGGGGTCACCACGCAACCCCTACCGCCCCCATAAATACGATTTAATATTTTGGAATCAATTGATTGCATTAATTACCGACCAGATTATTTGTAAGAAAAAGTAGCATGTTTATCTTACAATTTCCAGCGGGCGGGTTCGGCGGTGGGGACGCATTAAGCCGCAGTCATTTCCGACAAAACGGCATTCAACACCTGAAAACTTCTGGACGAGTTGCCTGTCGGGATCATGTGCGGAGCAATCGTCCGGGCGGCCTCGATCTTGGCAAGGCCTCCCTTGAAATATCCCGCCCGCTGCAGAACCCGCTCGAAGGCTTCCCAAGTTCCGCCTGCGATAGCGTCCGGATCGCGGTATTTCGCCTGCATCGGAATCGTCGCGGGAACTCGTGGATACGCTTTACGGACCGCCTGCCAATCGCCGAAATACCAGGATTCCAGCTCTTCAATGGCAAGACGGTTGACAACGGTCCAAGGCTTTCCCTCCACGCCGATGCGTGTTTTTAAGCCTGAGGCACGGGCCATATCTTCAAGCGTCCGCTTCAACTGCGCGCAATCGTCGTCATCCCGATCAACGACCACGAGAATTCTCCATGAATCCTTGATCCACCTCGAATAGCCAGATAGCCGCGTGGGAAGCCGTGCGAGCAACTCATTTTTGCACTGGTAAGGGTAGATATCGAACGATACCGCCCCGAGAACCTTCGGAAGCAGGGCACGAAGCGCCGCCTCCATCGACGGCTCTTCGACCAGCACCTCGACATGTTCAACGCTCATCGGGAACGCCTCTTGCCCCGAGGCGCACCGGCATTGACCAGGGGATCGCCCACCCCGAAGCGCCCTTCCATCCACAGATGCCCCATCGATGCCCCGGCGGCCATGAATTCGCGAACGCCCTGGATGTCCATTGCGCGAACGGCCTGGGTATACCCCTGCTCATCGCGATAAAGCACCCGAACTTCCTCCGGACGCAACGCATTCAGGAAGAACGGCGAGTGCGTCGTCACGAACAGTTGGGATCGCTCTGATGCTTTGCGACATTCCTCCGCCAACTCGGGCAGCACACGCGGGTGCAGGAAATTTTCTGGCTCCTCGATGCCGATAAACCGGGGCGGCTCGGGAGCGTACAGCACCGTCAGATACGCCAGCATCTTGAGCGTTCCATCCGAAGCGAAGCGGGACAGGATCGGCCGGTCGAACGGAGCATCCTTGATCTGCATCAACAGACGGCCATCCGGCATGGGTTCCGCAATCACCTGCTCAAGGCGCGGGATCCTCTGGCGCAGCACTTCGAAGATGTGAAGCAGACGCGGCTCGTCCTGTTCCTTTAGGAACTGGATGACGTTGGGCAGATTGTCGCCCGACTTGTTCAGGCGTTCCTGCGGTCCGGCTTCGGGCTGCCCCCGGGTTTCGTCGATCGAGAGATAGGAAACGTACCAGTCGGTGATGAACTCCCGCAATGCGGCGACGCGGGGATGATCGGCGAACTGCCCCAGCGTGTTCGCTGCGATCAGATCCGGTGCGCGCAACGGCGTGTCGACCCGTTTACCGCTCTCATCCGGCTCTTCTCCGCTGACTGCCGCGCCCTGCCCGCGTTTGTAGTCGAGAAAATGAAACGGCTGCCCTTTCGGCCCCCGTCGCCACGACAGCCACTCTTCCGTGACGAGAACCTTCCCTTTTTCCTCATCCACCGCCAGGTGATAGGTGATGATCGGGGACCCGGGACGCTCCCGGTATTTGATCTCGATGACGATGGGCCCGTCCTGGCCACGCGTTTTCAGCTCCTTAGCACGCCCCCGCCGATCCCAGGCATGACGTAGCCCGAATTGGAAACACTCGGAGAGGAAGTTGAATACGTCAAAGACCGTCGACTTCCCGCTCCCGTTCGGCCCCAATAACACGGTCATCGGCGTGATGTTCTTGAATTCGACCGCCTTGATCGCGCGGTAATTCTGGACGCGCAGATACTCGATGCGCGCCGTCCCCCGCCCAGCCGGAACTTTGTTCAATGATTTTTTTCTCGTCACCATAAAGGCCACCTTTCCTTGAACAATACCCCTAAAGATGCCAATACTTGGTCGGAATGCGCCTTACATCGAATCGCCTATCAACACATCTTTTGTTTGAGAAATAATACTAATTCACAATAAACATATTCATTATATTGCCTTCCCGTCTGTTTTTACTCCACGAGAAGGGATTGCATCAACAATCTTATTAATAAGCTTTATTCCTGGATTTTTGCTCCCGGTTAAATGTTTGGCTGCTGCCATTTTTATTAGATACTCGATATCGCTCAAAGTCTTAGATGATGCATAGCTATAACTATACTGATGGCGGAGTGTCCGAGAAACATCCCACAGGTAAAAAGAGTTTTTTGCTATCGAAGCAATGTAGTGCTGTACCTGTATTTTCCACCCGCGCGGCCTTTGATTTGTGAGCATTAATATTAATTCATGCTTTGTGATATCATTTGAATCATGCACGTATTGGTCTATAAGTAAAGGCCCCATTTTTTGCGAGAAAAGATCATCCTGGAACCAATTCACCACATTATTTGGCAACTCACCCAATATACGCAAAATCCTTTCTTCTGTAGTATCCCCAAAATCTCCAATCAACAAATATCCTTGGCCATCGAATGAAGCGCGACCCCTTTCTGCCAATAACGGTGTCAATATCATCAGAACCTTTGAAACCTGTTCCCAGCAACGCATAATTCCACTCAACAATTGACGCTTAGTCTCCGGCTCAACATAATCGCTATTTCGAAGCGCTCTCGCTCCGGCCCTCATTGCCTGCACCATGTAAACGTAAGAATATTCGGCTAAGAAATCTCGGATATCCTGGTCATAGGGTCGCTTTCGGTCATACTTGCTGTCGGCATAATGATCTTTAACTGATGCGGGCAGATTCGAACCACTTACGCCGTTGCTTATTTCGTCTTGCATTTGCTCAAGTAACGCGTCAGAAGGTGTCCACTGAGCAAAACGATAAGGATTAAGTCCATCTGGAAGGCCGCATTTATCCTGTATTTTATCGCAAGTGGCCCCTATATCCCTTATCAACACATTGAGAGCGTCTTCGCGCTGCCGATCAATTCCAGTATAGAACTCCATTATTTCTGGATACTTGGTATACCGCATATCTTCGTAAATAAAATTGGCGAATTCCTTGCTATGAAGCATCCTTTGGGCAGCGAAATAGTATATCCAGAAGGCGAATCTAAAACTGAAAAGATCGCCACGCTTGATCAGAATGTTGTTACTATATAACACATCAAATACAACCTGCACCTCAAGGTCAATGAATCTTTCTTTGCAGCATCTTTCTAGAACACTTAAGAAATAATCTCTAGTAAACGAATATGTGCCATCCCTAAGCATTTGCTCACAAAAGTATCCCAGTACGTATTCACTATCTTTAAGATCTGGGCGCACTTTATAGGTAGGGATATCATCAACATTAAAAAGAAGAAATAGCACTCTTTTTATCATTTCTGATCGATTAACTGGACTTTCGTCAAAATCAATCTCAGAAACCTTTAACAATGTTAGACAATTAAATGGTGTTCTGTGGACATTTAGTACTTCGAGATCAGATACTACTTTTTTTGTTATCTTATCCTCATCCCCGATATGTCTAATTTCATTATAATCCGAAACAACTTTTCGGACATGTCCAAGAGGAAGCGCCCATAGAAATAACACCTCGAACTCCCGGTCAAGTTCAACTTTGTCAGAATAATTCAAAAACTTATTACTATCCATCGTTTGCATTACTATTATTGGTACATTTGCGAATCTGGAACATATATTTCTGAGTAGCTTATACGCGTCTTTCTCACTGCTTGTCCAGGAGTCCAATACAATGCATTTTATGTCCTGCTCTACACATCCTATGAGCGCAAGTTCCCCCTCCATTCCTTTTTCTATAGCCCCCTTGTGAGGGCCAGTACTCTTTGAATCCAAATAAATCCACAATGGAGCATCTTGGCTCCGCCATGCCTCTCTCACTAAATAATGAGCTAAACAGGTCAGTCCAAACTGTGGAGGAGCTTTAATTATTGTTGATTTAGGAGCAGATAGCATATCTGATAAATTAATCTTGGTCGCAGCTTCCGCATCATTCGCAACCTCTGGACTCTTGCAAAGGATTGGCTCAACCCACACTTTCGGCTGAGAAGAAAACGACACAAGTGCTTCATCCAACCGTTTAGTGAAAATACGATCCGCGGAATTCAAATTATCCTTTTTTCTTTTTTCCGTTGTTACCGGCGAATCTAAGAGGATGGGTCCCTCTGCGGGCATTGGCAAGGGCATTGAGGGGGAGGCAACAGTCGAACCGCCGCCCGAGGTATTAATTTCCGCAAAGATAGAATGACAGTCGATTCCCCCGTATCCGCGGAAGCGACCCCTAACAATGGCTGGCGCAACACTGTCGAGAAAACGCTTATATTTACTTCTTACAATTTCCGAATCAGTTTCTCGAAAACACCAGAGAACATCAATTTCTGCTTGATCATCATGAAGCAATTCAGAAAGCGCAGTTGTAAAAACATCGTCCCAACCACCATATGCAACTACGACCAAAAGATGTTTGCGCAACAAATGTTGTAGGGCCGCCTTCAATTTTGGTCGTGGGCTGTGCAGTTGAGTGGGAGTGTGCAGGGTGTCCGATCCACGCCAGTACCCATGCAGATGCACCACACTTCTTACATCAGGCTCTTCTTCAATTTCCCGCGGCAAAGATCCATCAGTATCAAGCACTCTCCGACTGGGCCGCTTTCCATATTCTCGGATTGCTAGGGACAATAATGGGTCGAAATTTGGCGTAAGGATCGGTCCTTGGTATCGAGGATTTGAGTTGCAAACGAGAGCCGCTAGGTTTTTAGTCCCCTGCGGAATAAACCAATTCGCTGGATCGCCATCAGTCGTCGGTTCATTTGGCCCGCCGATAGATGCAATATCAAGGCAAGATCGTAGTACCGCCCTGCGAACAACCGCGTTAACAGCATCTTGATGGACATTGGCTTGCAACCAACTCATTGCAGCCTGATAAGCAATAGGCCCTATCTTCCCTTCTATCTCTTTGTCATATCGCGCTATTTCCGAAGGAATCGTTTCCAGAATAACCTCACGAACAATATCTAGCATTCGTATAACATCAGGGACCCCTTTGCCGTTATTATCCGCAGAAAATGGAGCCCCCACTAAGAACGCAACGGGCTTGCGAGTTACATCAATGGCAGAAATCAGAGCTTCTTTTGGATGAAGCACCATGACTTATAACTCCTCCTCTTTTATTTCGTTCTCATAGCATTTAGCCCACCTAGAATTACTTCGTTGGCGATATTTTCTGTCGATTGCGCTTACACGGGTTATTCTTTGGATCAACCGCATCAGGCAAGAACTTCGGCAAGGGCTGCGTCCAAGAGTTGGTAACGGGTGGTCGAGGATGACGTGATTCGCACCTCCAATTCATCGCACAACGCCATCAGTTCATCAACCTTCACCACGATCCGGTGTTGCTCGGCGAGAGGAGGCAGGGGAAAAGGAGAATTGATGATCTTTATTTTTGAAATATTCGGTTGTGCCCCGCCTTCGCTCTGCGCGTGAAAATTTGATCTCCGTGAGAGCAGATATAAAAACAGGTAGCGGTTATAAACTCCATCAAAAGGGGTGCAACCGCACACGGCCTGATTTGTAACGGCAGATTCGCCAAGAATTGCCAGTTTTCCGATCGTGGCGCCATACATCGCGATCAAAACATCGCCGGGCTTATTCTTTCGGAACGAACATTTGCTGATGGCGATTTCGGATACCGTCTCTTCTGAGCCTTTCAGGTCGGTCCTGTCCTCCAATTCCCCACTTTTCAGCCATGGAATACCGCCATCATAGTATTCGCTATTACCGCGCGGCGGGGTGCTCCCTGAACCCCAATCCCCAATGCTCCCCAAACGAACCCATTCCCAAGAGGACGGCGGCCTAAGCGAAATATCGGCATCCCCTATTTGTGGGAGATCGCCTCCCTTTCTGATTTCTCCCGCCTTAATTAGATTTTTCTTCTCCACTTCGATTCTCTTCAGCAGCACCGAGGCCGGTTCGTCGTTCGGGTCTTGCGGGACGAGTTTGCCGCGAACGGCGAGGTTGAGGATGGTTTGGCGGAGTTGCTTGATCTGTTCTGGGCGGGTGATGAGATTCGGGAGGTGGTTGAAGAGGAAGCGGGCGTTATTCTCAAAATTCGAGCAAACGTCGGACGCCGGAATCTCGCCACCACCGGCAACGTTTCCCGCCTCGTCAACGACCGATATCGCAGCGCCGTCGTTAAGCCCGTGGAGCGTCGCTGCCACCAGTCGGTCGCGCCGCCGCTCGCGTTTCGTCTGCGCCGCCTCGAGTTGGTCACACAGCGCCATCAGTTCATCCACCTTCGCCACAATCCGATGCTGCTCCTCATTCGGAGGAAGTGGGAGAGGTAAATACTCAAACCCCTCGAATTTAAGGCTCTGAACCGTGGTCCCCGTTTTCACATGATTGCCCAAGATAAAATCCGTCATCCCCTTCAGCGCAATCTGGAGATATCTCTCCATGCCTTTGATAAATGGGGCCAGAACCTTCAAATCCTGATTGACCGTTGCCGCAACACGATTAATTGAAACCGGAAATGTGCGTTTGAGGATGCCGCTTCGGGCGACCATGAACAGGCATCCAGGGCGATAGAGTTGCAGACCGGTCTCAGACACGCCAGCAGGGGTAATCTTCATTCCTGAGACAATCAATTCTTCCGACTTGATGTCTTTCGGAGAAAACCAATTCACTTCGCCATCCCAATAATCAAGCCGGTTCTTCGATGGCGTCATACCGCCCGAAAGCGTGCCAATTGCATTTAGCGGCAAACAAGCCCAATGTTTGGGGACGTCAAATGACAACATTGCTCTGTCATCAGAAGGTGAGATCTGCCGTGTCTTGGCCTTACCGGCATTGGCCAGCCGCACCTTCTCCGCCTTGATCCGCTTCAACAACTCCGACGCCGGTTCGTCGTTCGGATCCTGCGGGACGAGTTTTCCGCGCACCGCCAGGTCGAGGATGAAGCGGCGCAGGCGCGGCACAGCGTCGGGCGCTTCGGCGATCCGGTCGAAGTGGTTCAATAACGATGTTGACGAACCGTTTGTCATGGGTCACGCTTTCCATATATCGGCAGGTAAAAGTCGGCTCCATGCCGTGTGGCTCTCGACCTCGGGTCTTGAGTCCTATACCTGCCGATTTTTTTCACCTCCGCAGCGCCTCTTCCAGGATCGCTTTCAGCTAGTCGCGCAGGTTGGCGGTTTCGGCTTCGCTTTGTTCCAGCTTCGCGAGCAGTTCGGCGGGGTCGCCATACTCCTCATCGACCGTGTGCGGGTTCTTGATGTCGAGGTTGAAGTTGCGTGACTTGATCTCATCGATGCCGACCTTCCAGGCGACCTCGGTTACCTCTCGCCTGTCCCACCAGTCGATGCACGATTGCAGATGCTCGAAGCGGATCGGCCGCGTCATCGAATACGCCTTCTGGCCTTCGGGCACGCGATGTTCGTAGAACCAGATTTCTTGGGTCGGCGTTCCCTTTTCGAAGAAGAGCAGGTTGGTGCCGATGTTGGCGTACGGCTTGAAGACGCTGTTCGGCAGTCGGACGATCGTGTGGAGGTTGCACTCCTCGAGCAGATGTTCCTTGAGGCGCGTCTTGACGCCTTCGCCGAACAGCGTGCCGTCGGGCAGCACCACGGCGGCGCGGCCGCCGTTTCTGAGCAGGCGGACGATCAGCGCGAGGAAAAGGTCGGCCGTCTCGCGCGTCTGGAAATGTTTGGGGAAGTTGCTCTCGATGCCGTCTTCCTCGCGTCCGCCGAAGGGCGGATTCGTGAGGACGATGTCGACCCGATCGGAACTGGTGTAGCTGATGTAAGGGCGCGCCAGCGTGTTGTCGTGCCGGATGAACGAAGGGTCGTCGATTCCATGGAGCAACAGGTTGGTAACGCAGAGCATGTGCGGGAGCTGCTTTTTCTCGGTGGCGCGCAGACCTTGCTGCATCCGCTTTTCGTCGGCCGGCGTCTTCACGTAGCGGTCGCGCATGTGGCGGATCGCGCATGTGAGGAATCCGCCGGTGCCGCAGGCAGGGTCGAAGAGAATCTGGCCGGGTTGGGGATCGATGCGGTCGGCCATGAAGGCGGTGACGGCGCGGGGGGTGTAGTACTCGCCTGCGTTACCGGCGCTTTGCAGATCGTTCAGGATCTGCTCGTAGATGTCGCCGAAATGGCGCCGCTCAGCCAGGTTGTTGAAGTCGATGGCGGTGATCTTGTTGACCACCTGACGCATGAGCTGGCCCGACTTCATGTAGTTGTAGGCATCTTCGAACACGTCGCGCACGACGCGGTGGCGGCCATCCTGCGCGGCACTGGACAATTCTTTTAACGCCGGGAACAACGCGTCGTTGACGAACGCCTGCAGCGCCTCGCCGGTGATTCCTTCGGGGTCTGCCGCCCAGGCGCGCCACTGGAACTTTTCGGGAATGGGCGATCGGTAGCCGTCGTCCATCAGTTCAAGCTCGCGATCCTGGTCGTCGATGATCTTGAGGAAGAACATCCAACAGAGCTGGGATATGCGCTGGGCATCGCCGTCGACGCCGCTGTCCTGCCGCATGATGTCCTGGATCGATTTCACGGTCGTGCGCACGTTCATGAGGATCAGGCAACCTTTCCGTAGAGGGCGGACTGGAGTTCATGGACGGCTTTCTCGAAGCCGTCCCGTCCACCGAAAGTGTTGATGAGTTCGATCGGGGTGCCCATGGCATCGAAGGGCGCAACCTTGAGAATGTGCAGGTCGTCGAGCCCGGTGACGCCCTCGTCCTGGTATTTCAGCAGCAACGCTTCGAGCACGGCGCGCGCCTGCTCTCCGTACTTTGTAAAGACGTCGCGCTTGCGAACCTGGTCGGCGCGTTCGCGCCGGGTGAGCGTCGGCTGGTCGAAGGCGACGTGGCAGATCAGGTCGAAGGGATCGAGGTTCTTTCCCACCTCCTCGGCCAGCGGAGCAAGCAGCACCCCTTCGTTTTCAAGTTCCTCGATGATGACCTGCTTGCGGTCGGCGTCGCTCCAGCGCCGCAGGAACTCGTCGAGACTGGCGAACCGTTTTTTCAGCACCATCTTCGAATAGTCGCGCAACGTCTCGGTAACCAGCTTGCCCTCTTCGTCGAGATATTCGACGCGCTCGGCCACAATCATGACCTCGCGTCCCTCGATGTAATATTTCCGGGGCCTGTCGGAGCCCGCCTCGATGTCGATATCCGGCCGGTCGGGATCGACAATCACTACTTCATCGTCGCCCGGTTCCGGCGGGAGAGCTGCCTCCCCATCGTCCGCGGGCGGAACATCATCAGGCGGTGCGACCGGGTCATCCTCGCCCGGCACGTAGATCTGCACCGGTTCGCCGTCGAAATCGGGGTCGGCGAAATGATTCGTCGCCTTCCGGAAATCGATCAGGGTGAAGTAGAACTTTTTCGTGTCCTCGTGGACGCGCGTGCCGCGGCCGACGATCTGCTTGAACTCCGTCATGGAACCCACTTCCCGGTCGAGGACGATGAGGCGACACGTCTGGGCATCGACGCCGGTCGAGAGCAGCCGAGAGGTGGTGACGATCACCGGGTATTTCGCTTCCGGGTCGATGAAGTTGCCGATCTGGTCGCACCCTTCCGTATCGTCGCCGGTGATGCGCATGACATAGCGCGGGTTCTTCAGGACGAGATCCGCGTTTTCGTTGATCAACGCCTGCCGCATCCGCGCCGCGTGCTCGGTATCGACGCAGAAAACGATGGTCTTCTGGAGGCGGTCGCCGATTTCCTTGAGAAATTCGCTGATCTTGTGTGCGACGCGCCGGGTGCGCTCGTCGATCACCAGGTTGCGGTCGAAATCCTTCGGATTGTAGATCCGGTCTTCAATCTCGTAGCCGTATCGGTCGATCTCACCCCGCGCGGGCCGATAGCCCTCGACATCGACATCGAGATGGACCTTGACCACCTTGTACGGGGCGAGGAAGCCGTCACGGATACCGGCCTTGAGCGAGTAGGAATAAACCGGCTCGCCGAAATAGTCGATGTTGGAGACGTATTCGGTCTCCTTCGGCGTCGCGGTCATGCCGATTTGGGTGGCCGAGGAGAAGTGGTCGAGAATCTCCCGCCAGGCGGAATCGGCCGCCGCACTTCCGCGGTGGCATTCGTCGATCACGATGAGGTCGAAAAAATCGGGCGACAGTTCGCGGTAGAGCTTCTGGCTATCGTCGGGGCCGGTTATGGCCTGATAAAGGGCGAGATAGATTTCGTAAGAAGTGTCGATGCGGCGATGCTTCCGGTCGATCGCGGTCGGCAGTTGCACTTCGGTGCCGTCTTCGCGCTCGATCGTCTTCGAGTGGGTGCTGAGCTTCGCCATGGTTTTTCCGAAGGGTCGGAAATCGTTCACCATCGTCTGGTCGATGAGCACGTTACGGTCGGCGAGGTAAAGAATCCGCTTCTTCCGGCCGGACTTCCACAGGCGCCAGAGGATCTGGAATGCGGTATAGGTCTTGCCGGTGCCCGTCGCCATGACGAGGAGGATACGATTCTTCCCCTTGGCTATGGCCTCAATGGCGTTGTTGATGGCGATGCGCTGGTAGTATCGCGGTTCCTTTTCGCCGCCATCTTCGTAATAGGGCTGAAGCGCGAGCGCTTCCTGCGCGGGATCCATCCCCTTCCATGTGCGGTATTTGATCCAAAGCGCCTCGGGCGTCGGGAAGGCGTGGAGTGGAAGCTCGGTTTCCATTTCTCCGCCATTGCCGGTGCGATCGTGGAACATGAAGGCAGAACCGTTGGACGAGAACACGAAGGGAATGTCTAGAGTGGCGGCATATTCCAGCGCCTGCTGCATGCCGTCGCCGACGGCGTGGCTGCCGTCCTTGGCTTCGATGAGTGCGATCGGGATGTTCGGCTTGTAGTAGAGAACGTAATCGGCGCGTTTGGCCTTGCCGCGGGTGACGAGCTTGCCGCGGACGATGATCCGTCCCTTGGTGAACGAGACTTCCTCTCGGACTTGTGTATCGATGTCCCATCCCGATCGATTGATGGCGGGAGAAATGAATTTCGTGCAGATGTCGCGTTCGCTGAGCCCGACCATCCGCCGATTATACACGCGCGGACGGGGGCGGATCACGACGCTGGGGCGGTCCGGGAAAAACCCGCTTGACGTGCACGCGGCATCTTGCTATAAGTGAACAGTCATTTCATAATACAAAACCCCGCAGGAGACCGGTTGCCTCAATCGAAGACAGGGAAAGCGCAGGACAGCCCGGTCCCGTTCGTGGATCCTGCCAGCGTGCGCTCGGCGAAGGCCGCCATGCCGGGCGACCGGATGGTCCGGGCGCTGGCCGAGACGTTCGCCGCCTTGAGCGACCCCACCCGGGTTCGCATCATTTCCGCCTTGTCCGGGCAGGAACTCTGCGTCATCGACCTGTCGCGGCTGCTTGGCCTGACCGGTTCCGCGATCTCGCACCAGCTCCGGCTGCTGCGGGGGCAGCGGCTGGTCAAGTATCGAAAGGAAGGCAAGATCGCCTTCTATTCCCTCGACGACGAGCACATCAGCAACCTCATCGAGGAGTGCGTCCACCACGTTTCGGTGGGGTAGGTTTTTTTTGAACCATTGATGAAACGAGTGCTCATATATAACATGGCGCGACCGAAAGGAATCCAGGTGGCCAAGGCGATCGATAATTTTGCTTACGGAATGAAACGACTGTTCAGGCTTATGTTTGTAGTTACGGTCGCCCTGTTTCTGGCGCCAGGCGCAGCGTTCGCGGCGGACGGAAGCGGCACACCGGGATTAGCCGGAAGCCGGTTCGGCCTCGACGCCATGATGCGGGGGGAAGCCGCCCGCCACTTCGACCTGGGAACCGCCGCCGTCGCGGAGGGCGAAGACGACACCCGGGGGCTGGTCCGACTGCGCCCTTCCTTCGAGACAGGGCAGGACAACAGCTGGCGGGGGCGGATCGAAGGGCAATGGTACGGCCTCGCGGGCCGGCAGGATCTCTCGGCCGTCATGGTCTACCAGGCGTATCTCGAAGGGTCGCTTCCCGGCACGCCCGGATTGACCGCCAAGGTCGGGCGACAGGAGCTGGTTTACGGCAGCACCTTCCTGCTCGGAGCCGACACCTTCTATGACGGCCAGTCGTGGGACGCGGCCAGGCTGACCCTCCGCCCCGCCGATCGCCTGTCGGTCGACCTGTTCGGCGGGCGTTACGTGAAGCGGAATTCGGGCGGGATCGAAGGCACGCTTTACGGAATATACGGGACGATCCTGCCGCAGAAGGATTTCACGCTCGACCTCTACGGCCTGCGCGACACCGGCGGCGTCGGGGCGACCCACGCCGGCGGGGCGCACGAGGTCACCTGGTCTGTCGGCGCCCGGGCTGCGGCCCGCTTCGGGGAACGGCTCGACCTCGAAGCCGAGCCCGTCTGGCAGTTCGGGCGGAAAGCCGACGGTGCCGGCGGGTACGACCCGATCGCCGCCTTCGGAGGGCACGTCGACCTGACCTTTCGCCCGGCGCCCGCCCGCTTCCCCGGAAAGCTGTTCGGCGGATTCGCCTGGGGCAGCGGCGACGGGAATCCGGGGGACCACCACTTCCGGGAATTCCACAACCCGAACAACGACACGCCGCAGGTCGGCGACATGAACGTGATCGGCGACCTGAGCGGACTGACCGTGGCCGGTCATGCCGCCAGCGGCCTGCGGATCCTCACGCTCGGTGGCGCGGCCGACCTGTCGCCGGCAGTCAATCTTTCGCTGACCGGCCATGCCGTGCGGGCCGATCAGGTTCCAGCCGGCTTCTCGAAAGCACTCGGCGTCGAGGCCGATCTCGCCCTCGCCTGGACGGTGCGTGACGGGCTTTGCGTAACGCTCGGCGCCGACCGCTTCTTCACCGGCGGCTTCTTTCGGGACGCCACCGGCCGCGAGAAGGACATCGACTACGGCTACCTGCAGCTCCAGGCGGCCATCTGAACCGTCAAGACAAACCTATGGACACGAGATCACGGAGGAGAATCGATATGAGTCGTTCAAGCACGAATGCCGCCTGCTGCCGCCAGCTTCCCGAAGCGCCGGCGGAGGGACTGCCGAAACTGGTGCTGGTCGGCTGCCCCAACGTGGGGAAAAGCGCCCTGTTCAACCGGCTGACCGGAGCCTACGTCGCCGTTTCCAATTATCCCGGGACCACCGTCGAAGTCAGCCGCGGAAAAGCGCGCTGGGGCGAACGCGAGTTCGAGGTGATCGACACGCCGGGCATGTATTCGCTCCGGTCGCTGACCGATGAAGAGCGCGTCGCCCGTTCCATCCTCCTGCGGGAAACGGCGGATACCGTCCTTCATGTCATCGATGCGAAAAACCTGCCTCGCATGCTCCCGATGACGTTGCAGCTGATCGAGGCGGCGCTCCCCCTCGTGCTGGTGCTCAACATGGCCGACGAGATGTCGCGGACGGGCGTCTCGATCGACGTCCCCGCCCTGTCGGAATCGCTGGGCGTCCCGGTCGTGGTCACCTCGACGGTGACGGGGGAAGGGCTGGACGCGCTTCGGGAAACGATCCTGCTGAACCGGCAAGGTGAAGGCGCTGCAACGATCGCCTATCCGTCCGACATCGAGCGGGCCGCGGCGGCGATCGGCCTGATGGTCGGCGATTCGCTCGCGATGGGGCGGAGGGCTGCGGCGCTTCTGCTGCTGCAGGGGGACCTCGAGTTGAACGGGATGCTGGCGGACGATCCGGACACGGACGGGGAAGCGATCGAACGGATCGCGCGCCCTGTCCGGGAGAAGGCGCAACTTGGGCTCGATTACGTCCTGGCGGTCGCCCGGCAGGAGAAGACGGATCAGCTCTGCGGACGGGTGTACCGCTCGAAGAAGGAAAACGGGCTTCGTTTCGGCGAACGGCTGAGCCATTGGATGATGCACCCGCTGTACGGCATCCCGATCCTGCTGGCGTCGCTCTACGCGCTCTACGAATTCGTGGGGGTGTTCGGCGCGCAGACGTCGGTCGATTTCCTCGAGCATACGATCTTCGAGCAGCGGATCAACCCGTACGTCATCAAGGCCGCGGCCGCCATCATCCCATGGGCCGTGCTCCGGGACCTTTTCGTCGGGGAGTACGGCGTCGTGACGCTCGGGGTCCGCTACGCAGTGGCGCTCATCCTGCCGATCGTCGCGACCTTTTTCATCGCCTTTTCGGTGATCGAGGACACGGGGTACCTGCCCCGCCTCGCGATGCTGATCGACCGGCTCTTCAAGACGATCGGCCTCTCGGGACGCGCCGTGATCCCGATGGTGCTCGGCTTCGGATGCGACACGATGGCGACGATGGTGACGCGGACGCTGGAGACGAAGCGGGAGCGGCTGCTGGCGACGCTGCTTCTGTCGCTGGCCATCCCCTGCTCGGCGCAGCTCGGCGTGATCTTCGCGCTGCTGGCCGGCAGCCCGAAGTCGCTCCTCGTCTGGGGCGTCGTGATGGCGCTCAATTTCCTGCTGGTCGGATATCTCGCGGCGAAAGTGCTGCCCGGGGCCGCGCCGCTGTTCTACATGGAGGTGCCGCCCCTTCGCCTGCCCCGCTGGCGCAACGTCCTCACCAAGACCTACACGCGCGTCGAGTGGTACTTCCGGGAAATCCTGCCGATGTTCCTCTGGGCGAGCGTCGTCATCTGGCTCGGGCGGCTCACGGGGCTGTTCGACCGGGCGGTCGCGGCGCTCAAGCCCGCCGTGTCCTTCGTCGGCCTACCCGTCGAGACGGCCGTCTCCTTCCTGTTCGGCTTCTTCCGGCGCGACTACGGGGCGGCCGGCCTCTACGACCTCAAGCAGAGCGGCGTGCTGCACGGCATTCCGCTGGTCGTCGCGGTCGTCGCGATGACGCTGTTTCTCCCCTGCATCGCGCAGTTCACCATCACGGTCAAGGAACGCGGATGGAAGACCGCGGTCGGCATGGCCGCCTTCATCTTCCCCTATGCCTTCCTGGTGTCCTTCCTCGTTGGCAAGGCGCTGCCGGCACTGGGGGTGACGCTGTGAAATGCGAACTGTGCGGACTGGCGTTCGAGGAAAGCGATGCGAAGCGGTCTTGCCGCGGGTGCCCGATGGCGGGGGGTTGCGGGAAGCTGCGCTGCCCCAACTGCGGGTACGAAACGCCGGGTGAATCCGGGCTGACGAAAATCATCAAGGGCTGGAGGAGGAAGAGAGATGCTGCGTGAATCGATCGTCGGGGAACCCAGGCCGCTGACCGAGCTTTTGCCCGGAGAGCGGGGAACAGTCGCGGATCTTCACGCGGAGAAAGGGGACGGAACGCTTCCCAAGCTGCTGGCGCTCGGCATCCTGCCCGGATGCCGGGTCGAAATGGTCCAGCGCTTCCCGTCGTACCTGTTCCGGATCGGCCACACGCAGGTGGCGGTCGATGGCCGGATCGCGCGCGCCATCCGGGTCCGGCAAAGTTCATGAGTCACCCCGCTTCCGGTGATAAGATGGTGCCACTTTCTGCAGGAGAGTGAAGCCCAATGACGGAAATCGGCGACGCTCGCCGGACGCAGGACCCCATCGAGACGTGCCGCGCCGCCGTGGCGCTCCGACCCGACGCGCCCGAGGCGCACTACAACCTCGGCCTGGCGTACGGTCGGGCGAAGCGGTACGCCGATGCGGCCGCCGCGTTCCGCAAGGCGGTCGCGCTCAACCCGCGCTACGCCGAGGCATGGAACAACCTCGGCGCGGTTTGCGGTCGCCTGTCGGCCCACGACGAGGCGGTCGACGCCTACCGCCGGGCCGTCGCCCTCAAGCCCGATTTCGCGCTGGCCCACAACAACTTGGGCGTCGCCTTCGAAAAGGTCGGCCGCTTCGCCGAGTCGATCGAATCGTTCCGCAGCGCCCTCGCCCTCAAGCCCGACCTGCTCGAAGCCCATTTCAACCTGGGCGAGGCGTGCGCGAAGCAGGGGCGTTACGCCGAGGCGGTCGATGCGTTCCTCAAGGTGGTCCAGCTCCACCCCGAGGATGCCGAGGCGCTGTTCCACCTGGGCGAAAACTTCTACCGGATGACCCGTTTCGCCGAGGCCGTCGAGTCGTTCCGCAAGGCGATCCGGCTACGACCGGATATCCAGGACATCCACTTCCTGCTCGGCATGGCCCTTGGCCGGATCGGACGGCACCAGGAGGCGATCCACGCCTTCAGCGAGGCGATCCGCCGCGCGCCCGGCAACGCCGAGGCGCACAACTCGCTGGGCGCCGCCTACGCCAAGGTCGGGCGGCACGAGGAAGCCGCCGAGGCCTACCGCCAGGCCATCGTCCACCACCCCGATTACCCCGAGGCCTGGTTCAACCTGGGCGTCGCCGACGCCGAGCTGTCGAACCCGCAGGGGTCGATGGAGGCGTTCCGGCGCGCGGTCGAGCTCTCCCCCGTCGATCCCGAAGCGCACTACAACCTGGGGACCGCCTGCGCCGAGCTTGCGCGCTACCCCGAGGCGTCGAAGGCATTCCAGCAGTCGATCGCGTTGCGGCCCGCCTATGCCGAGGCGCACTACAACCTGGGCGTGACCTGGTCGCGGCTGGGGCACCACCAGGGGGCGGTCGACGCCTACCGGGAGGCGATCCGCCTGCAGCCGGGCTATGCCCGCGCCCATTACAATCTGGGCGTCGCGCTATCGGCGCTGGGACGCCACGACGAAGCCGTGCAGGCCTATCGCCAGGCGGTGCTGGCGCGGCCCGACTACACCGAGGCGAACTACAACCTCGGCGTCGCCCTCGCCGCGGGCGAACATTACGGCGAGGCGGCGATGGCGTTCGAGACGGCGGCCGCAGGCGCTCCCGGCGATGCGAAGAACCACTACAACCTGGGGCTGTGCCTCTACCGGCTGGGCCGCTTCCGGGAGGCGTTAGACGCCTTCCAGCGCGCGGTCGCGCTGCGGCCCGACTATGCCGAGGCGTGGAACAACCTCGGCGCGGCCTGCACCGAGCTCGATCGCCGGCAGGAGGCATACGAGGCGTACCGGAAGGCGGCTGCGCTCGATCCGGAAGATGTCGAGACGCATTTCAACTTCGGCCTCTACCACGTCATCGCAGGCGACCGCGGCTCCGCCCTTTTCGAACGCGACTTCCTCGAAAAGCGCGCCCCCGGCCTGTCGCGCCGGCTGGCACGGCTGATCGTCCACTTCAAGCCGGGGCACCCGCCGGGCGCGGCGGTGCACGACGGCTCCGTCGCCTACGACGAATCCGGCGCCCAGCGCTAGCCGGCGCCCCACTTTTCGCCGCATGCCCGATCGCGCCCTGCTGCTCATCCTCCTGTCCGCCGTCATGCACGCGGGCTGGAACCTGATCCTCAAGACCAGCAAGCACAAGCTCGCCTTCAACGTGTTCATGCACGGGTCGGCCATCGCCCTCTTCACGGTCTTCCTGGCCATCCGGCACGGCGGGATCCCGCTGCCGACCGGACCGGTGCTTCCGCTGACGCTGGCCGGCGGCTTCTTCTTCTCGGCCTACCACATGTGCCTGACCGCTTCCTACGACCGGATCGACGTCTCGGTCGCCTACCCGTTGACCACCACGGGCCCGCTCTACATCCCGCTCTGGGCCTACCTCGTGCTGGGGGAGCGGCTTTCCCCCACCGGGATGACGGGCATCGCGATCACCTTCCTCGGCGCTTACATCCTGCAGATGCGGGAGATGTCCTGGACGGGGCTGTCGCTGCCGCTGCGCAACCTGCGCAATCCGGGGGTGCTGCTGGCGCTCTCGGCGGGCGTCTTCTATTCGGTCGGCGCGATTGCCGACAAGCGGGGCGTCACGGTGAGCGACGTCTTCGTCTACACCTACTACCTCGACGTCATCCTGTTCCTCTTCCTGCTCGCCAACGTGATGCTGACGCCCAAGCGGCTCAACTTCGCGGCCGAGATCAAGGCGCGCTGGCCGCGGGCGATGGCGGGGGGGATGGTCCTGTTCGCCTCGTTCATCCTCTACCGGATGGGGCTCAAGATGGCGCCGGTCTCCTACGCCGTCTCGGTGCGGCAGGTCAGCTCGGTGTTCGGCGTGCTGGGGGGGATTCTTTTCTTCCGGGAGCCGTTCGGAAAGATCCGGCTGATCGGCGCCGGGATGATCGCCGTGGGGATCGTGTTCATCCGGCTGGGGTGAGCTTCTTTATCGGGATACCATGGCGCAGGAGGAATCACGAGCATGAACCCGTCCCGCCTTCGCAAGCGCCTGCCGAATGTCGCCATCCTCCTGCTGCTGCTCCTTTGCGCGGGCTGCGGCTCGCCTTTCTTCCATCCCGACAAGACCGTCGTCGTTCCGCCGTTTCTCGACCGGGTCGTCCGCGAGGAGGTCGCCTTCACGGCCGGGGACGGCGTGAAGTTGCACGGATGGCTGCTTTCGCCGAAGGGCGGCACCCCTCCGCGTGGCACGGTCCTCTTCCTCCACGGGAACGCGGGCAACATCGGGACGCACGTCGGCGCAGTCGCGTGGATCGCGGAATCCGGCTATCGGGTATTCACATTCGATTACCGCGGGTATGGAAAGTCCGAAGGGACGCCGACCGCCAAAGGGGTGCACGAGGACGCGCGCGCCGCGCTGGCGCTGCTGCCGACGCTGCGGGGCGTCGACCGGGACCGGATCGCGGTGCTCGGCCAGTCGCTCGGCGGGTCGATCGCGGTCTACACGGTAGCCCACGCGCCCGACAAGTCGCTGGTAAAGGCACTCGTCATCGAAGGGGCGTTCGCCGGGTGGCGACGGATCGTGCGCGACAAGCTCACGTCCACGGTCATCGGATGGCCGCTGGCGTACCCGGCGAGCTGGTGCTTCGACGACCGGTACAGCGCCGAGCGATGGATCGGCGGCATCGCCCCGATCCCGGTCGCCATCATCCACGGGACGGCCGACGCCGTCGTCCCGTACCGGCACGGGGAGATCCTTTACGGAAAGGCCATGAACCCGAAGGGATTCTGGACGGTCCGCGACGGGGGGCACGTACGCGCCTTCGCGGAAGAAGGCGTCCGGAGGCAGTTCATCGAATTCCTCGATGCCTGGGTCGCGCAAGAAAAACCGCTGGCAGCGGGACAGTGATATTCCGTACGGAATTCGATAGAATGAACTAACCAAATCCCAGCAGGACGAAGGAGGATCCGATGAGAAAGATGCTTCTGATCATGGCTCTGGCGCTGGCAATTGCTCCGATCACCGCCTACGCGGGCAGCAGCAACACGGGCTGCGGGCTCGGGTCGCTGGCGTGGCAGGGCAAGGCCGACACCACCTTGTTCCAGGCTTTCGAATCGACGACCAACGGGACTTTCGCGTCCCAGACGTTCGGGATCACCTTCGGCACCTCCAACTGCTCCCAGCCCGGCCGCTTCGCCAAGAGCGAACGGCTGAACGAGTTCGTCCGCGCCAACATGGACGGACTGGCCAAAGACATCGCAGCCGGTCGCGGCGAATCGCTCTCCACGCTCGCCGAACTGATGGCGGTCCCGCAGGCCGAGCGGACGGCGTTCAACAAGACGCTTCAGTCGAACTTCGGCAAGATCTTCCCGTCGGCCGACGTAGAGATGGCGCACGTCGTCGACACGATCGTTTCCGTCACGGCCGGCTGATCCGACGGCTGATCCGGTCCGGTCCGTGGTTCGGGAAGGCATGCGACGCACGGTCGCATGCCTTCTTTTTTTGCTCCTGCCCTTTGCGGCCGCCCTCGGGGCGTCCGATCCCGGTTTGAAGGCGGACCGCCTGACGGAAGCCGCCCGCGCCGCCCGCCTCCACGAATCGCGCTACTGGAACGTGCTGCTCCACTACAAGCCTGCCGGAAACGGGGTGAAGAGCATCGTCGACGACCCGCGCTTCTTTCTGGCCCGGGACGGCAAGACGAATCCGGAAAGCGAGTTGGCCGCAACGATCGCCACGCTGTTCGGCGATCAAGCTCCCCCCTCCGACAACGTCCTTCCCGCCCGCTGCCGCTTCCCCGCCCGCTTCGAATGGCTGTCTGATCAGCTCGGGCTGCCGCTGCCCCCTTCCGGGGACGGGACATGCGGCGAGCTCGACAACGCGCTGCGGATCATCGACCCGCGGTCGGCGACGCTCGTCTTCGCGTCGGCCCATATCAATTCCCCGTCGTCGATGGCCGGCCACACCTTCCTCCGGATCGACGGAGCCCACGAAAGCCCGCTCCTGTCGTGGGCCGTCAACTACGCGGCGAAACCCGATCCGTCCGACACGAGCCTCGTTTACGCCCTGAAAGGGTTGACCGGCTATTATCCCGGCTATTACTCGATCCTGCCGTACTACGAGAAGGTGAAGGAGTACGGGGATCTGGAGCGTCGCGACCTCTGGGAGTACCGGCTGAACCTGTCCCGGGCGGAAGTCCGGAGGATGACGCTGCACGTGCTCGAGATGCGCGACTTCGCCTCCGACTACTATTTCTTCGACGAGAACTGCTCCTACAACCTCCTCTTCCTGCTCGAGGCGGCGCGCCCCGCCGTTCGCCTGACCGACCGGAAAGGGCCGTGGGTCCTCCCCGTCGAGACTATCGAATGGGTCCGCGAGGCGGGTCTGGTCGACAACGCCGCCATCCGCCTTTCCCCCGTCCGGACCATTCGCTCGGCGCTTTCCGGCCTTCCCGCAGGACTCCGGAAGCAGGCGCCCCGCCTTGTCGACGGTACGCTGTCCCCGGCCGTCCTGGCCGCTGGCCAGCTCCCCGCGCACGAGAAGGCGGTGCTGCTCGAGAGCGCCGCCTCCCGGCTCCAGCTGCAGTACGCGGCGGGCGACATTCCCAAGGATCAGTACCAGAAGCGGTTTCTCGCGATCCTCTCGGCGCGGAGCGCGTTCGGCGAAGACACCGCAGCGGCGCGTCCGCCGGCGCCCGGACCGGAACTCCCGGAATCGGGCCACCCTGCGGGCCGCCTGTCCTTCGCGGCGGGCGTCGACCGTCACGGCTTCGCGGAGCTGGGCTATCGCCCCGCGTACCATGCCCTCGATGATCCGGGGAGGGGCTTCGCGCCGGGCGCCCAGATCCTCTTCCTCGACACCCGGATCCGGATCCTCCCGGCGGAAGAGACGGTCCGCCTCTCCCGGCTCGACGTCCTCGACATCCTTTCCGCCGCGCCCCGCGACGCACTGTTCAAGCCTTGGTCGTGGAAACTTCGCGCCGGCCTGTTCGACCGGCGCTTCGAGGACGGTTCGGAGCACCTGAGGACGCTCCTGAATCCCGGGATCGGCCTCGCATGGGAAACGGGGCCGGGCGTCGCCTACGCGATGGCCGAGGCGGAAGGGGTGCTCTCGCCGGGCTACGACAAGGGGTGGACCGTCGGCGCCGGTGCCACGCTCGGCTTCGCCGGCTCGTGGGGCGAGCGCTGGCCGGTCCATATGCGGGGACGATGGATCGAGGGCGTTGCGGGAGATCTTCGCGGGGGGCGGGAACGGGAGATCGCGCTGAGCCAGGGTTTCGGGCTGACCCGGACCCAATCGCTCACGCTTGACGTTCAGAAGACGTTCGAGCCGGGCCGACGTGAGACGTCGGCCCGGCTCTCCTGGAACCGGTATTTCTAACGGCGTTACCGCGCCGCCAGGTCAATCAGCGGCGCCGGGCCCAGCCGCACCCCGGAGAACTTGCCCGAGCCGTTGACCCGGTTGATGATCTCCTGGGCGATGTAATCCCCTATGGTGACGGACGACCGGTCGACCGTCGGCTGAGTCACGCCGTCGTCGTACGACGTGAAGACGATCCCGCTGACCAGGGCGATGACGCCGACTTCGAACCAGCTGATCTCGGTCCAGGTCCGGTTCATCGCGGCATGCCGGACATCCAGCTTGAACGGAATCTTGAAATTGCCGATCGGGGTCTTGTCCGACGCCTTCAAGAGGTCCACGTTGACGTCGAACGTCACGTCATAGATATAGCCGTGCCAAGCGGGCGTGAAGATCAGGAAACCGGGAAAGTTGATCAGGAAATTCCAGCCGGAGCCCTCGTAGTGCGGCGTCACGGCAATCGAGGCAATGATATCCACGGGCTTCGAATTGTATTCGTAGGGCAGCAGGACTTCCGCGCCATACTTCGACAGTTCCGCGCCGACCGCCTTCACCAGCTTCGTGGTTTCGAGATCCGGCGCCTTCGGGACGACCCCAACCGACAGTCGCTTCCCGAAGGAATTCGCGCAGGTGGCCTGATACGATGCAAGATTCTTGATTTCAAGCGTATGGGAACATCCCGTTGCAAAAAGCAGAAGCTGGATGCAGAGGAGCACAAGAAAACAACGGACCTTCTTTCCACGCAATAGCCGCATTGAACTGCCCATGACAAGGTCTCCCGGTTCGATGGAATGCGTTTCGGTGCAGATGCTATCATTTGCATTAATCCTTGAATACCAGCCAATTTGGACGATCGGCAAGATCATCCGGGAGATCCCATGCGAAACACCCTGATCCTTTCCATGCTCCTCCTGGTCTTGGCGGTCGACGCGTCCTTCGGCGGGTCGATCACCAGCCCGTTCCGCTTCCGGACGCTCGAGACGGAACACTTTTCGGTGCACTTCCACGACGGGCTCGACAACGTCGCCGCGCAGGCTGCCCGCTACGCGGAGGAGGCGCACCGCCGGATGGCCGTGCCGCTCGGCTGGGAACCGGCCGAAAAGACGCAGCTCGTTCTGGTCGACGCGTTCGACTTCCCCAACGGCTTTGCGAGCGCCCTGCCCTACAACACGATCTATATCTTCCCCGTCCCGCCCACCCTCGATTCGACGCTCGGCGAATACGCGTCGTGGCTCGAAGGGGTGATCGTCCACGAGTACGCCCACATCCTGACCAGCGACCCGGCGCGCGGCTATTCCACGGTCACCCGGAAGATCTTCGGCAAGCCGGTCCCCGTCGCCGACCCGCTGTCGCTTGTGGCCTTCCTCGCCACCGCGCCACCCAACACCTTCCTCCCCCGCTGGTGGCACGAGGGGATGGCGACGTGGGCCGAATCGACATTCACCAATCGCGGCCGTGACAACAGCGTCTATTTCGACATGGTCTTCCGGATGGACGTCCTCGAAGGCCGCGTGCCGACGATCGACCGGATCAACGAGTCGCTGCCCTCCTGGCCCGACGGCCACATGCCGTACCTTTACGGTTCGAAGCTCGTCTCCTACATCGCCCGGACCCGGGGTACGGATGCGCCGGGGAAGCTCAGCCTGCGCCATGCGGGCCGCGTTCCTTACGCCCTCAACGGCGCCCCGGAGCAGCTGTTCGACCGCGTAAGCTACGAGGCGCTGTATCGAGGGATGGTGTTCGACCTGAATGCCGACCAGAAACGAAAAATTGCGGCGCTTTCGAAGGAACCGCCGACGGCCGAACACGCGCTATCCTCCGACGGGGAGGAATTGACCCACCCGCGCTTCTCCCCGGACGGGAAGCGGATCGCGTGGACCCGCCGGGATCCCCACGGGCACGGATCGATCGTGATCGCGGAGGCGGACGGGACGCACGCGAGAGAGATGGCGCGGCGCGTGGTTTCCGACGAGGCGCTCGCCTGGTCCCCCGACGGCGGCGCCATCTATTTCTGCCAGGCCGAAGTCGAGGACGCATTCAAGCTCTACCAGGACCTGTACGTCCTCGATGCGTCGCGCGGGCGCGTGAAGCGGCTGACCCGCGGCCTCCGGCTGTCCGAGGTCGACGCCGCGCCCGAGGGGCAGATGCTCGCCGCCGTCGTCGCCGGCGCCGGCGACCGGAATCTGGCGATCCTGACGCCGGAGGAGCATGGCTATCGCGTCGACAACGTGACTGCGCTCTCCCGGACGCGCCTCTCGGGGCCGCGCTGGTCGCCCGGCGGGCAGGAGATCACCTACGTCGCGACGGGCGAGGACGGCGTCGCCGGGCTGTTCGTCTACGACCTCGCCACCCGCGAAAGCCGCCGACTGCTGGCGACCGATGCGCCGATCGCCGCGCCCGCCTGGTCGCCGGACGGGCGGTTCATCGTCTACGTCTCGGGCGAGACCGGCGTCTTCAACCTGTTCGCATGCCCCGCCGCGGGCGGCGCCCCCCGACAGGTGACGCATCTGGTCGGCGGCGCCTTCCAGCCCGACGTGGCGCCCGACGGACGTTCGGTCGCCTTCTCGAGCTACCACGCCTCCGGCTTCCGGATCGCCACCGTACCCTTCCTCCCCGACCGGTGGCGCGGCGCGCCGGGGCCTTCGCTTCGTGCGGCAATTCCCGCGCCGGGCAGCCCGATCGCGCCCGGGGCCAATAACAGAGCGACGCTCGCCTCCGGGGAGGCACCGGCACTCGCCTCCGGGGACGCCTTTGCGTCCCCCGCCCCGTCGCACCCGTACGATCCGCTGCCGACGCTGACCCCCCGCTTCTGGCTCCCGGCGCTGCTTGCCGACCGGGACGGCCTCGCGCCCGCCGCCCTCACCGCCGGGCAGGACGCCCTCGCCCGCCACACCTGGTTCGTCGAGGGCGGCGTCGGCCTCTCGAGCGGGCAGGGCTATTTCGCCGCGGAATATGCCAACGATTCGTTCCGCCCGACGCTGGTCGTCAAGGGCTACTCGCTGCCGGCGCTCTATTCCGACCTCCTGCGCCGGGGCGACTACTGGGAGCGGGACAGCGGCCTCGTCCTCTCGGCCATCCTTCCCGTCGTCGCCCACGTCGAGTCGGACCTGCGGCTCGAGGTCGGCTACCGGCTTCGGAAGGAGGAGGCGCAGAGCCCGCTTTCCGGCGGCCTGTTCCGCGGAATCCCGGTGTTCGAGGGAAGGCGCGACAGCCTGTTCGCGACGTTCCGCTACACGGATGCGCTGAGGTACCCGTATTCGATCAGCGAGGAGGAGGGACGCCGCATCGCCTTCACCTTCCGGGACTACGACCGGCGGTGGGGCAGCGACCTTTCGGGGAAGGAATACGTCGGAGCGTGGGAGGAATTCGTGGCGCTGCCGTTCGGGCAGACGCAGCACCACGTCGTCGTCCTCGCCGCCCGGGGCGGGCTGGCGACGGGCGACCGGACGCCCCAGGGCGCGTTCCAGCTGGGTGGCCCACCGTCCGACCTCGTCGATTTCCCGCTGCGGGGATACCCGTCGCGCTTCCAGACCGGCAGCCGGATCGCCGCCGGCTCCGTCGAATATCGCGCGCCGATCCGCGACCTCTACCGCGGTCCGGGCACCAGCCCCTTCTTCTTCGATCGGGTCCACGGCGCGCTGTTCGTCGACGCCGGCCGTTCGTGGGGCGACGGCCCCGGCGGGCCGACCCGGATCGGCGCGGGGATCGAGGCGCGACTCGACATGACGCTCGGCTACTGGCTCAAGATCGAGCCGGCGCTCGGCTTCGCCTACGGCTTCGACGAGGACGGCCAGGCGACGGTCTATCTCGCCCTGCGCGCCCTGTCGCTCTAGCCGCCGAACACTTTCCCGTAATCGGTCAGCGACCGGAGCGCCTCCTCCTCGAACCGGATGCGCTGGCGCAGCGCGAACAGGTTGGCGACCGAGAACACGACCATCGTGACGGGGGCGCGCATCAGGAGCGGCAGGAAGAGGAATTCGAGGACAACCACCAGATAGTTCGGGTGCCTCAGGAAGCGGTAGGGCCCTGAAGATTTCACATGGGCGCCGGGCACCACGACGATCCGGACGTTCCAGTACGGGTGGAGCGACGCCATGCACCAGAGGCGCAACCCCGCGAGCAGCGCCACGGCTACCAGGCAGGAGATCGTCCGGACATCGAGCGGCAGCCGCCAAGGGTACGACTCGACGGCAAGGGAAACGAAGTATAGGGCGTGCATCGCCGCGATGTTCCGGAACGACTCCGGATGGAATTCCTTCGCCCCCAGCGGTTCGAGCGCCTTCCGGTTCCGTATCGAAACGAACACTTCGAAAGCCCGCTGCAACAGCAGGACCCCGAACACCCACGCGAAGGATCGGGTCACGACCGCACCAGCACCATTTCCGCCGCGAAGCCCGGCCCGAACGAGACGATCAGCCCATAGCCCGGGTTCCGGTATCCCCCCTCGGCCAGCCACCGCTCCAGCACGAGCAGGACGGAGGCGGACGAGACGTTGCCGAAATCCCTCAACACCGATTCCCCGATCCGCAACCGGTCCGCGGATAGCCCCAGCGCCTCGGTCACGGCGTCCATGATCTTCGCGCCGCCCGGATGGGCCAGCACGTGGACGACATCGTTTCGCGACAGGCCATGCGCTTCGAGGAACGCGTCGACCACCCCGCCAAGCTCCGACCGGAGGATTTCGGGAAGCTCCGGCGTGAGCACCAGCCGGAATCCGGCGTCGGTCACATCCCAGCCCATGAGGCCCGTCGTCCCCGGGAAGAAGTGCGACCGGGTATCCAGAATCCGCACGCCCGGGCCGTTGGGGACCGCCGCTGCATCGCCGGCTACGAGAACCGCCGCGCTGCAGTCGGCGAAGAGCGACATCGCCACCAGGTTCAGGCGCGACAGGTCGTCCGGGATGAAGTTGAGACTGCACGTCTCAAGGGAAGCCACAAGCACGATCGCGGCGGGATGGGCCAGACAGTAATCGAACGCCCGGGCGATGCCGGCAGAGCCCGCTGCGCATCCCAGCCCCCAGACCGGCAGGCGGGAAACCGAGGGCGACAGGCCGAGCGCGTTGACCAGGTAGCTGTCGAGGGAAGGCGCAGACATGCCGGTGGTTGTGACGAAGACGACCTGCCCGACCTGATCGGGGCGGATACCGGACAGCGACAGGACATTGCGGGAGGATTCGACCAGGAGCGCGAATCCCTGTTCCAGGAATGCCCGGTTGCGATCTTCGATGGTGTGGGGGGCAAGATACCAGTCGAGCGGCATCAGGAAGGCGCGCTCGTCGATCCGGGAATGGGCGAACACGTCCCGGATGCGATCGGGTTCCAGGCCGGGCATTTTTCCGGCGAACCGTTCCGCGACCACCGCCCCGAGAAAATCCTGCCGGAAACGGTGGGGCGGAGATGCGTGCGCCGCTTGGAGGATCACGGGCATCGAACGCCTCCCCGGGCGCTCGCCTGCGCGGCGAGACACCCCTTCCTATCCCTGCTCTTGGTGAGATGGTCCCTGGGAGGCGATCGATGCCCGTTACTGCCGAACCCGGCCTACTTGACCGCCGAAAGCGTCTCGGTCACGCCCGCAGGCACCTTGACGTTGAGGATCTTTGCGGCCTCGACGCAAATGCCGAGCGTGTCCTTCGTCGAGGAGATGTCCACCGGCAGCTTCGTGCCCATGGCGGTCAGCAGTTCGGTCGCCACCTGCAACTTCGGCATGTCGGCCATCCCCGCTCCCTTCATCGCGCCTCCCACCGAGGAGGCCGTTTCCTTGGCCTGACCCGACACCGCGGCGTCGGCCTTGAGCCCCGCCGCCATTTCCTTGATGCCGGCCGAAAGCTGCTTCTTGCCGTCTTTCCCCAGCTTCTTCCGGTCGGAGATCGCCTTCTTGATCGCCTCGTCCGCACTGCCCATCGTCGTCGACGCCGCAGTAACCTCCTCGGCCGTCACCTGCCCCGAGGAAACCTTGCCCGCCTGGGCGCGGACCTTGGCGGCCTCGTCTTTGAGGCTGAACGCGGAGAGCACCTTCTCGCGTCCGGAAAGCATGTTCTTCGTCGCGCCCTGATAGCTGCCAGACAGCGTCTGAACCTGCGTGAGCAGGCTGTCGACGCTCGCGGAGGACGTACCGGAGGCGGCGGGCGCGCCGATCTTTCCGATCCCCGGAAGTTCGAAGGCGGCGGCGGGAAGCGCGAAAGCGGCGATGAGGCAAAGCGCGGAAACGGTTCTTTTCATGGTGGATCTCCCTTGCGGATAGAGTTCGCGGATCAACCCGGGGTCGAGGCGGATGCGGTCCGACCCCCACCGGCCTTGCCCGCGCCGTGGGCTTTCTTGCCGTGCTTCCCGGATACCCCCTTGGAGCGCTTGCCGGGGCCGGCCTTGCCGCGCTTGCCCGGGACGAGCTTGGCGTGCTTGCCCCTCTTCTTCCGGGAAACGGTGATCAACTTCCCGGCCCGCTTTGCCTTGGCCACCGAATAGATCGGCGGCATCGACGACGGGTAGCCGAAGTAGGCCGAGAACGCCTCCTTGCCGACATAGTTGCCCTTGATCCGCCAATGGTCGTCGTTGACCACGAGGGCGACAAGCGCCAGTTTGGGATCGGACACCGGTGCGACGCCGGCGAACCACTCGAAATTCATCCGGGGAGTCCAGCCCGACAGCGTGCCGGTTTTGCCGGCCACTTCCATGTCGCGCAGCATCGGGGTGCTGGCGGGCGAGCCGAAAGCATGGCGCGACGTGCCGCTCTCGATGGTCTTCACCATCATTTTCATCAATGTCTGGGCCGTCTCGGGCCGGATCGAGTCGCGAAGCTTTTCGGAGCGGCCCTCGAACATTACGGTCCCCTGCCGGTCCTCGATCCGGTCGATCAGCCGGGGCCGCGGCATGGCTCCGTTATCGCCGATCGACGCCATGATCATCGCCATATGGAGCGGCGAGACATAGACTTCGCCGAAACCGGCGCCGGTCCGCGCGAGCTCGAGCTCGTCGGACGGAACCTCGCTGCGGCTCGGCTCGACCGGCAGGTCGAACGGCACGGCCTGCCCGAAGCCGTATTTACCGAGATACTGTTCAAGCCCTTCACGGCCGACATGATTGACGGTCACCTTGCCGAAGACGACGTTGGCCGATTTGGAGATCGCGTCGCTCAGGGTCATGGTCGGACCGCCGCCCGGGGGCAGGTGATTGGCCCTGCGGGAAACCGAATAGATGCTGCCGCAGTAACTGATGTCGGCTTCGGGGTCGACCCCGCCCTTCTCGATGGCGGCGGAAGCGGTGATCATCTTGACCAGCGACGCCGCCGGATAGATCGCGCGAAGCGCGAGCCCGGGGTCGGACTCGCCGCCGCGCCGGTAGCCGACCAACGCGACGACACGGCCGGTCTTCGGCTCCACCGCGGCAAACACGCCGTAGGGCGGGTCGAATCGGCGGAACAGGTCGAACACCTCCTGCTGCAACTGGGGATTGATGGACAGCGACACCTTGTTCCCGTCGGGAGTCACCCCCTCGGAGCGGGCGGCAGCCAAAAGCGTCAGCAAATTGCGGGCATCGATGCCTTGCGCCGCGATGGTCGCGGCCTGGTCCCTGGGCGATTTGGCGACGCGGGACGGCGCGGGGACCTTGAACCGGTTTGTCGCCAGGGCGACTCCGTGCGTCACCCCCCAGCCCGTTGCGATCACGACGGCGGCCACGGCCGCGAATCGGCGGATCTTGTGCTTTTCTATTTTTTTCTTGCCAGGCATACGAGCCCCTCCGAGTCATTCGAAAAAGCCGACAGGGCGAAATCGGAATGGAACACCGGATCCCTGAACCCTGCCGTGGCGAGCATCTCCCGCAACTCGCCCGGACGGATCGGGTAGAGCGGGATATCGTTGTCGACCGGCCCCTGCGGATCGCCGGCCAACGTCAGTTGCGTCTGGAACCGAAGCGTCCGGTCGCCCTCCCACCGATAGCGCCGCGTCATCGAGGCTGAGCCGTCGGCCGACCGGAGCGGCGGGAGCTCGGACGCCCCCCCGGGGGCGAACCGGTCGTAGTTCAGGATCTGGAGCAGCAACAACCCGCCGTCCGCAAGCGCCACGAACGCCTCGGCCAGGAACCGCGCCGCCGCGTCCTGCGGAACATGGACCAGCGAATTGCCGAGACAGAGCAGGAGATCGGCGCTCCCTGGAGGAACCAGCCGGAGAAGATCACCGAATCCGCCCACTTCGATGCGAGCGTTCGAAAACGGGGAAAGCTTCCTGCGGGCAAGTTCGGCCATCGCCGGATCGGGGTCGAACCCGGTGCAGAGGGCGCCCAGCTCGACGAGCGGCAACAACTGCCCCCCTGATCCGCAGCCGGCGTCGACGACCCGCAACCCCGGGCGCTCCTCGGCAAAGGAACGCAGCAACGTCCTTTGGGCCGCGGAAACGGGGAACAGGGCGTCGTAGGACCGGCTCAACTGTTCATAAAAGGCCAACGGCACTCCCTTCCCTTGGAACCATCCCATTGTAGAGGAAGCCGCAACCCCCCACAACCCGGCTTTGTTGCGGATGAACCTCACGTTCATGGGATGCCCCGGCCGGAGGGGCCGTTGCATTACGACGGTGGGGGAAATATAGTGGAATTCCCATGATCAAGCGTTGCCTCCGCCTTTTCGCCCTCGCCCTGACGGCCGTTTTTCTTGCGCCGGCCGCGGTCGGCGTCGCCGCGCCTCCGCTCCGGGTGCTGACCTCGTTCCTGCCGATGTACCTGTTTACCAAAAACGTCGTGGGCGACGCGCCGGGCGTGACCGTCGAGATGATGCTGCCCCCCTCGCTCGGCTGCCCGCACGATTACGCCCTGACCCCGTCAGACATGAAGAAGATCGCCGCTGCCGACCTGTTCGTCGTCAACGGGCTCGGCATGGAGGAGTTCCTCGGTGCCCCGGTCCGGAAGGCCAACCCCCGCATCCGGGTCGTCGAAAGCGGCGCGGGCGTCTCCCCGATCCGGGAGGATTCGCGCGAAGGTCACGGCCATGGCGGCATCAACCCCCATAGCTGGGTGAGCCCGAAAAACGCCGTGCTGCAGGTCCGTGCCATCGAGAAGGCGCTGTCGGCGGCGTCGCCGGGCAATGCCGCCCGCTTCCATGCCAACGCCGAAGGATACGTCCGGCGCCTCGAGGCGCTCTCCCGCGAGTGCGACGCGGCGGCCCGGCGCTTCCGGTCCCGCAACATCGTCACCTTCCACAACGTGTTCGACTACCTGGCGCGCGACCTCGGGCTCGCCATCGTCGGCGAGATCGAGACGGTGCCAGGGCAGGAACCTTCGGCAGGCGAGGTCCGGAAGCTGATCCGCATCATCCACGACCGGCGGGCGGCGGCGGTCTTCGGCGAACCGCAATACCCGGCGCGGCTGGCCGAGATGGTCGCCCGCGAGGCGCGCGTGCCGGTCCGCGCACTCGACCCGGTGGCGACGGGATCGGCCGCCCTCACGGCCTACGAAGACGCGATGCGCGCCAACCTGCGCGTGTTGGGCGAGACGCTGGGAAAATGAGCGCCGATCCCGTCCCGGGCCACCTCCACACGCTCGAGATCCGCGGGCTCACCGTCCGGCTGGGCGGCGTCGAGATCCTCTCCGGCATCGACGCCGATATCCGCTGCGGCGAGGTCACCGCACTCATCGGCCCGAACGGCGCCGGCAAGACGACGCTGCTCAAGGCAATCCTGGGGATGGTCCCGTACGACGGCTCGATCCGCTTCTGCCATTCCGAGGAGCACGGGCGCGGCAAGCCGCGCATCGGCTACGTCCCCCAACGGCTCGACATCGACCGGGACGTTCCGATGACCGTGCTCGACTTCTTCTGCCTGCCGGCCCAGCGTTTCCCGGTCGTCTTCGGCCATTCCCGCGCCGCGCGCGCCGGCGCCGAGGAGGCGCTTGCGCGCGCCGGCGCCTCCCACCTCATCAAGAAGCCGCTGGGGCGGCTTTCGGGCGGCGAGCTCCAGCGGGTGCTGCTCGCCCTCGCCCTGCGCGGGCAGCCCGACATCCTGCTGCTCGACGAGCCGGTCTCGGGCGTCGACGTGGCGGGAGAGGAGCTCTTCTGCGATTTCCTGGGGGAGGTCCACAGCGAGAGCCGCTTCAGCCTGCTGCTGGTCAGCCACGACCTCTCGGTTGTCACGCGCCACGCCGACCGCGTCATCTGTCTCGACCGCCGGATCGTCTGCCAGGGCGCCACGACCGAGGTGCTGACGTCCGGCACGCTGGCGGAGATGTACGGAAGCGAAGCGCACCTGTTCCGGCACCAACACGCCCACGGCCACGGGCACCTGCACGAAGGGGAGTGCGACTGCCCATGACCGAAGCCACGCTGCTCGCCCCCGTCCTGGGATTCCTCGGGCACCTGCTCCCAGCCGACATGGCCGGCCTCGATTTCATGAAGCGGGCACTGCTGGCCGTCCTGCTCGTCGGGCCGACCGCCGCCATGATCGGCGTGCCGCTCGTCCACTTCCGGATGGCGTTCTTCTCCGACGCCATCGGCCACTCGGCCTTTACGGGGGTCGCGCTCGGCGTGCTGCTCGGCATCCACCCGCTGGTCACGATGGTGGCGTTCGGCCTTTTCGTCGCATGGGCCATCGCGACCGTCAAGGGGCGTACCGACCTTTCGACCGATACCGTGATCGGCGTCTTCTTTTCGACGGTGGTCGCGCTCGGCATCGCCATCATCAGCGTCCGGAAGGGGCTGACGCGGAATCTCCAGGGCTTCCTCTACGGCGACCTGCTCGCCGTTTCCGACACCGAGCTCCTCTGGATGGCGGCGCTCGCGGCGCTCGTCGCCGGCTACCTGTTCCTGACGCTCAACCGCCTGCTGCTTCTCGGCGCGCACGAGGGGATCGCCCGGGCCATGCGCATCCGCACCAGGGCGCTCGAGATCTCGTTCGCGCTCGTGACCGCCCTTGTGGTCACCACCGCGATCCGGGCAGTCGGCATCCTGCTCGTCACGGCGCTGCTCGTCGTGCCGGCCGCTGCCGCCCGCAACATCGCGGGAAGCGTCGCCTCGGCCTTTGCGATCGCCGTCGGCGTCGCCCTGTTTTCCGGGATCGGCGGGCTCGTCGCCTCCTTCTATCTCGACAGCGCCACCGGCGCCACGGTCGTCCTCTTCTCCTCGGCCTGCTTCACCCTCACCCTGGCGGTCCGGGCGTTCGTTCCCCGTTGACCGGCTTCGCGACGAAGGAGTCCACGCCCATGGAAAAGACGCTGTTCGTCATCGGCCACCGGAATCCCGACACCGATTCGGTCGCGGCGGCCATCGGCTATGCCGATCTCAAGCGGCGGACCGGCGCCTCATCCCGGGTTGTCGCCGCCATGGCGGGTGCCCCGAACCCCCAGACACGCTTCATCCTCGACCGCCTCGGCCTCCCCGATCCCGTCACCCTCGCCGATGTCCACCCCAAGGTGCGCGACACGATCAAGCCCGATCCGGTGGCCGTGACACTCGACACCAGCGCCTACCAGGCGCTCGAGGCGTTCCACGTCAGCGGCGTCCGGACCCTGCCGGTGCTCGACGCGGAGCGGAAGCCTTGGGGCATCCTTTCCCTGCTGCGCCTGTCCGAGAAATACCTGCTGCCCAGCGCCGAGCACCAGCGGGAGATTCTCACCACTCCCCGCGCTCTGGCGCGGACGCTCGGGGCGTCGCTCGACGGCGGGGACGCCCTCGACGCACCGGTCACGCTCAAGCTCTTCATCGGCGCGATGGGAGCCGCCTCTTTCTCCGGCCGGATCTCCGGGTATGCCCCGCGCGAGCTGCTCGTCATGACCGGCGACCGGGTCCCGATCCAGCAGGCCGCCGTCGAGCATGGCGTCCGGATCCTGGTGCTGACCGGAGGCCACGCGCCCGATGCGTCGTTGCGTTCGCTGGCGGCCGATCGGGGGACCATCATCCTCGTCACGCCGCACGACACGGCCACCGCGGCCTGGCTCGCGCGCCTGTCCACCCCCGTCTCCCTTTTCGCGGAACGGAAGTTCGAGACCATCGGCGTCGGGGAACCGCTGACCCGCCTCCGGCAAAAGCTGCTCGCCTCGCGGGAGCCCTCGGTCTTCGCCCTCGAGGACGACGGCACGCTGGCGGGTGTTGCCACCAAGTCATCGCTGCTCGCCCCCCTTCCCTACGCCCTGGCGCTCGTCGACCACAACGAGATCGGGCAGGCCGTCCCGGGCGCCGAAGCGGTCGAGATCGAAGAGGTGATCGACCACCACAAGCTCGGGAACGGGCCGACCGTTTCCCCGATCGCCTTCATCACGTCGCCCGTCGGCAGCACATGCACCCTCGTCGCCGACCGCTACCGGGAGCAGGGCCTCGCGCCCGAGGAAAAGATCGCCGCCCTCCTTTTGGCCGGCATCCTCTCCGACACGGTGTTGCTCAAGTCACCCACGACGACGGAATCCGACCATGCCGCCGCCAGGTGGCTCGAATCGATCGCCCACCTCGATGCATCCGAGTTCGGACGGGAGATTTTCGCCGCCTCCAGCTCCCTCCGGAACTTCGGTTCGGCCGCCAAGGCGCTCGAATCCGACTTCAAGCGGTTCCGCCACGGCAGCCACGAGATCGGCGTGGGGCAGGTCGAGGTCATCGGCTTCGACGAATTTCACGAGATGAAGCAGGCGTTCCTCGATGCCCTTTCTTCGATCCGGAAACGCGACGGCCTTTTCGTGGCCGGGCTCATGGTGACCGATATCGCCGCCGAGGTGACGCTGTTCCTCGTCGAGGGGTACACGCGCATCGCCCACGTGATGGAATATCCCCAGGTCGAGCCGCACCTTTACGAGATGAAGGGGGTCCTCTCCCGCAAGAAACAGCTTGTCCCCCACCTTCTCAAGGCGCTCTCCCGGCTGGAGGGCGAGTGATCGCAAGGCAGGAAATTCCAGGAAACGACCGGAGGAAACGATGACGATGAAGGGATCGAAGACCGAGAAAAACCTGATGGCGGCGTTCGCCGGAGAATCTCAGGCGCGCAACCGCTACACGTTCTACGCCGGCATCGCCTCGAAAGAAGGGTACGAGGCGATCGCGAACGTCTTCCTCGAGACGGCCGACAACGAGCGGAAGCACGCCAATATGTACTTCAAGCTGCTCGAAGGGACCGACGTCGAGTTTACGGCCTCGTACCCGAGCCGGATCGGCGACACGCGGGTCAACCTGGAAGCGGCGGCGGCGGGCGAGAAAGAAGAGTGGAGCAACCTCTACCCGGCCATGGGGAAGATCGCCGAAGAAGAAGGGTTCACCAAGGCGGCCGTGACGTTCCGGAACATCGCGGGCGTCGAGGTCCACCACGAGGCGCGCTATCTGAATCTTCTCGAGCGAATCCGGAACGGCACCTACTTCAAGCGCGAGGCGCCGATCCGCTGGAAATGCATCAAGTGCGGACACATCCACGAAGGGACCGAGGCGCCCAAGGTGTGCAAGGCCTGCACGCACCCGCAGGGCTGGTTCATGCCGGCCGAGTCGAACTGGTAGCATCGGCGCACGATCGCCGACGCGCCTGAAAAAGAAAGCGGGGCGGGGGATCAATTCCCCCGCCCCGCACCGTTTATTCCCGGATGTCGCCTTGGCTATTCAGGCGTGTTCTCCCCGAACTTGGCGCGCTCGCGCGCCATCGCCTCGCGGCCGGCCTCGTAGGCCTCCTTGACCGCGGAGGATTCCCGTTCGAGCAGCCCGCCAACCTTGGCCCGGACATCGCCGGTCCAGCCGGTGGCCTTTTCTTTCAGATCGCCGGCGAGGTCGCTGATCTTCTCGCGCGCCTCGCGGCCCGAGACCGGCGCGGTCAGGAGCGCGATGCCGGCGCCGATCAGACCTCCCGCAAGAAACGCGACCAGAGCCGTGCCGTTGAACCCCTTCTCTTCACACATGATCTTCTTCCTCCTTTCGGGAATGCCGATTGACGAGCGATTCGATGAATGCCTTCGCACCCGCCGTCACGCCCGATACGCCGCCGATGACCGGAAGCACGATGCCGGCGATGCCGGCGGAAGCCATGTCGAGCGACCGGCGAACCTTCTTGCCTCCTTCGCTCACGAGCGCCACGTTGGCGGCAACCCGCTCGACGTGGACCAGGATCTCTCGTACCGTCGCATTGGTCCGGCGCAGATCCTCGGCCGTCATCTCGGCCTGGCGAAGCGTCGATTCGAGGCGCGACTCGAGTTGCCGGATCGTGCGTCGAAGCTGGAGCAGCGTGACCGCGAGAACACCCGAGAGTACGATCACGGCAAACGACAACGCCACGAACAGCAACTGTTGACCGCTCAAGCGGACACCCCCTTGCCTGCGTCTTTCCGGCTGGATTCGACGGTTCCTGTTACCCTTGAGGGTACGATACCCCAGCGGCATTTGACACGCAAGAAACCGGATGCTTTTGCCGATACAAACAAATGACAACAGATCCGATAAAGCGTCCGCAAAGCCACGATTCGAAAGGATCAAGATGAGATCGGCGAACAGCATGGCGGCCCGGCAGACGATGGCCTTTGCCGCCTTCGCACTTGCGGTGACCCTCCTGGTTTCCTTTTTCTCCTACTATCGGGCGAAATCCGCCCTCGACGACAGTCTCTACCGGCATGGCGGGGCGCTGCTGACGGCCATGGAATCCGACGCCACCGAAAATCTCGCCAAGGGCGGCGCCGGCTTCGACCAGGCCTACTTGGCCAAGTACATCGACGACATGGCGTGGCACGACCCCAACATCGCCTTCGCCGCAGTCGTCGACACAAGCCGGACAATCCTGGCGCATTCCGATGCAACGCGGGTCGGGTCAAAGTGGGAGGCTCCGGCCGGCAAGGCCGAGGGGTCCATGAAGATCGTCCGCCGAATCGTCCCCCACAAGAAGACGCACGCGCTCGAGCTGACGATTCCCGTGGCGCCCGGCGGAAAATCGCTCGGCTGGATCCAGCTCGGCATGAACTACGAGGGAGTCGAATCCGGGTTGCGCCGGCTCGCAACCGACATCACGATCGCCGGGGTGCTGATCTTCATCGGCTCCCTGCTGGTCTCGCGAACGCTCGCCCGGGGCTTCACCCGGGGGATCGACCGGCTCGTACTCAAGGCCGAGGAAATCTCCGGAGGCGAACTGCGGACGCAGGTCCCCGAAGAGGGCACGAACGAGCTGCGGGCGCTGGCGCGGGCATTCAACGCCATGGCCGAGAACATCCGCACGATGATCCGTCAGATCCAGGATGCGGGAGGCCAGGTCGGCGAATTCTCCGCGGGCATTACGACGGTGATCCAGGAGCAGGCGACGAGCGCGTCGCAGCAGGCGGCGTCTCTGGCCGAGGTGACGGCGACGATGGAGGAGCTTTCCCGCACGTCGCACCAGATCGCGGGCAACGCCGAATCGGTCAAGTCCAGCGCCGAGCAGACGGTCGAAATGGCGCAGCAGGGGACGACACTGGTCAGGGAAAGCGTCGACGGGATGGCCCGGATCAAGGACCGGGTGACCGACATCGCGCAAAAGACGCTGTTCCTGGGCGAGAAGAGCGGCGAGATCGGGAAGGTGATGGATCTCATCAAGGAGATCGCGGGCGAGATCCACCTGCTGGCGCTGAACGCGGCGATCGAGTCGGCGGCGGCGGGCGAGCACGGGCGGCGCTTCGCGGTGGTGGCG